>JBEKAD010000679.1:0-3306 GCA_050018435.1 Terriglobia bacterium | reverse complement strand
ACAAATCGAGGTTTTCACGCAGGCTCTATTGGCCGTCAGTTAATTGTGCAAACACCTGCCACCGCTTCGAGCACTTTCGCAGTAAACTATTCCCTCTGAACGCCCAGCCCGGAGGCCCACATGGAAAATCGCGAAATCGCCGCCGTCTTCGAGGAAATCTCCAACCTCATGAAGATTCTCCAGGATGATCCCAAGTGGACCTTCAAGGCCGCGGCCTACGACCGCGCCAAGCGCTCCATTGAGAGCTATCCCGAGCGCCTGGAAGACATCGCGCGTGACCCCAACCGCAAGCTCACCGACATTCCCGGCATCGGGGCAGACCTCGCCAAGAAAATCACGGAGCTCGTCGAAACCGGCAAGTCGAGTTATCACCAGGAACAGCTCGGGAAAATCCCGCGCAGCCTGCTCGACCTGCTGCAACTTCAAACCGTCGGGCCTCAGAAAGTGCGGCTGTTCTACCAGCAAGCGAACATCCGCAGCGTCGACGAACTGGAAGCCGCCGCCCAAGAGGGCCGCCTGCGCGGGTTGCCGGGAATGAGTGAGAAGTCGGAGGAAAACATCCTGAAGGCCATTGAGGTCTATCGTCGCGCGGCGGGCCGCTTCCGTCTGGACACGGCCTATGAGACCGCCGAAGTGCTCACGGCTTGGTTGCGCGATTCCCAGGCCGTCGAGGAGGTCACTCCTGCCGGCTCGCTGCGCCGCGGGCGCGAGACGGTGGGGGACCTCGACTTGCTGGTGACTGGCCGCGACCCCGCCGACATCGCCGACCACTTCGTCAAGTTTCCCGGCATCGCCGCGATTCTGGCCAAAGGTGAAGACAAGGTCAGCGTGAAGCTCAAGAACGACCTGCAAGTTGACGTGCGCCTGCTCGAACGCTCCGCCTACGGTGCCGCACTACAATACTTCACCGGCTCGAAGGAACATAACGTGGCGCTGCGCGACCGCGCCAAACGCCACGGCTGGAAGCTGAATGAGTATGGCCTCTTCCACGGCGACAAAGTTCTGGCCAGCCGCACGGAAGAGGAAATCTACGCCCAGCTCGGGCTCCCCTGGATTCCGCCCGAGCTGCGGGAAAACCTGGGTGAAATCGAGGCGGCGGAAAAGGGTGAGTTGCCCAAGCTTGTCGAGTTGGGCGACATTCGCGGCGATCTGCACATGCACACCACCGCCTCCGACGGCCACGCCAGCATCGAAGAGATGGCCGGCGCCGCGAAACAGCTCGGCTACCAGTACATCCTCATCACCGACCACTCGAAAGCCGTCACTGTCGCCAACGGCCTGGACGAGAAGCGCGCCGCCGAGCACGTACGCGGCATTCACGCCGCGCGCAAAAAGGTGAAGGGTATCGAAATCTGGGCGGGCTCGGAAGTGGATATCCTCGGCGACGGCAGCCTGGATTATCCCGACGACATCCTGAAGCAATTTGACATCGTGCTGGTCAGCGTCCATTCGCGGATGACCATGCCCGCAGAAGAAATGACCACGCGCCTGGTGCGCGCTCTTGAGAATCCTTACGTGCGCATCCTCGGCCACCCCACCGGCCGTCAGATTCCGCGGCGCGACCCATTTCCGTTTGACCTGGAAAAGGTCTTCGCCGCAGCAAAGAAATTCGGCGTCATCCTGGAGCTCAACGGCAACCCCGAACGGCTCGACCTGTGCGACCGTCATGTGAAGTTGGCGCGCGATCGCGGCATGAAGATCATCATCTCCACCGACGCGCACGACCCCCGGGACTTCAAGCTGATGCGCTACGGCGTCATCACCGCGCGCCGCGGCTGGATGGAAAAGTCGGGCGTGCTCAACACCCTCCCCCCCGAAAAACTCCTCGCCAGCCTGCGGCCCCTGCCACGCTAATCCCAATTCCCAAACCATTAGTTGGTGCGCTCAGCAGAGGTCAATTTCCGTCTTGGGATCATTTCGGCGCCCGACTTGTGCAGCCATCATTTGCTCGATGGCGCAAGTGAGCGTTTCACCGTCCTCGCGCGAAACTCAAATCCAATAGTTTGGCAGCGGCCTCATCCTTGGCTTCCACCATTCTTTGATCACCCACAACTTTGTACTTGTTTCTACGTCCTCCGGCAGGTACGAGGCGATTCCGAATTGGATTGGCTTTCCCGCGAAGGCCGCAGGCAAGGGGGCACTGAATACAATCCAGGGATTCCACTGGTTATTGCCGGTCTGACGATAGTCCGGCGTTGCCGTGAATTCGACGATCGATCCATCAACCCTGGCCATGGCCTGCACCAGCTTGCTCATTTGTGACTGCCTCCATCTCCGCCCCTGGCGATGGAAAGTGTTGACCACCGCCACTTGGTGACGCCCGTTGGCATACGCTGGCAACGTTCCCTCAAAGGCGTGGTACCTGCTACGGTAGCCCCGGCTCCCCAGAACTTCCGAGTCGGCAAAGTGAACCTCCAGCTCCGAGGCCTCGGTCGTTTCCCCGATAGGCACAGCGTAAGCATAGCCCGATGACGCTTCCGACAGTTCTCGCGGGGGCAAGCCGCCCTCCGCAACTGCCTGCGGGGCTATCTCGATCATGGCTACTTCAAAAGGGCGCAGATGGATTCCCACTTCTTCCCCAACCGTGAAGGATGCGGACCCCATTCTGGTGAGCACGGCCTGCAAGGGGTGGTGCAACCGCATTTGTAGTCGCTGGCCTTTGCTGGCTCGCAAGCCAATGCGCTCGCCCAGCAGGAGCTTGGCCGTTCGGCTGTCAAAGGAAACATTATTCAGGAAAAGATAGCCATGGCCTCCGTCAAAGTAACTATATCCGTAGATCTCGTCCTTCCAGGCATCTCCCAGGGTGTAGCGTCGAGTCAGAAAGACTCGCTCATGCCTCTTCACCAATCCCTGAATTCGCGCCAGAAATTCGACATCGTGATCTTCCAGGTTGAAGATGTCCGACCAGACCTGGGGAAAAAGCAAGTTGCCACGGGCCAGATCCATGATCAGGCCCTCCTGCCAGCGAACCGTTTCCATCTGATTGCCCCACGGGTTGTTAGCCAGCCAAATCCCCAGACTGTCGTGGTTCTTTGGGGGTACCCATCGAGCATACTGAGATCCCTGGTCTAATGCCTGGGTGACGGCGTCACGGAAGAAGAGCGCCGGATAGTCTCCGGTACTGGCTGCTTCCATGGAGAGCCGGATGTCGAAAATCACGTCGCCGTGGAGAGCCGCGAAGGGAGAATAGATGCCCCAGTACCAGATGACGAATACCGTATTATTGGCCTTGCGGGCCTCCCGGGCGATATCCATCAGGCGGTTGAAACTTTCCTCGGTTGAGTATTTCCCGGGCAGATGCTCGTG
>JBEKAD010000678.1:0-3309 GCA_050018435.1 Terriglobia bacterium | reverse complement strand
GTTGGAACCTTGCCGCGGCCAGGGACCCCAGATGGGAGAACTGGAAGATCCGAAGATGACCACCACGGGTCGGGCCAGCGCCGCGGCCATGTGGGCGGGGCCGCTGTCATTGCCCACAAACAATCGCGCCCCCGCCAGCGCTGTGGCAAATTGCGCCAGACTTACGCCCTCCAATCGCCGCAGGGGCGCGCCCGAGGCTTTCTCTACGGCATCCAGCACCGGCGCTTCTCCCGGTCCGCAGGAGTAAATGGGAGCGACGCGCGCTTTGCGCTCCAGGTATTCACCCATCCGTGCGAACCCTTCCGGAGCCCATTCCTTGGTCTTGTAAGAAGCGGTGGGATGGACGATGGCGTAAGGCTGTCCCGGGGCGATGCCCAGGCTCGCGCGTTTGGCGTCCCACCATGCGGTTTGCCCCGCCCCGGAGAAAATTTGCGCGCGCGGGATTTCCTTCCGCGGCAGTCCCAGATAGAAAAACGCCGCCGCCTGATGTTCTGCCGTGTGCAGAGAGGGCTGGTTCAAAATGGTCCGGGCGTCTGGAACCAGAATGTTGTAGAGGCTCGCCCCTCGATAGTGCGCAAAGCCTACACGCCAGCGGGCGGCGCTCCAGCGCGCAAGAAGCCGGCTGGTCGGGCCGCCGTGCAGGTTTACGCAGAGAGAAAAGCCGCGGGTGCGAAGTCTACGAATGACGGCCAGATGCGCGACCAGGTTGCGCACGCCGGACCCTTCCCCAGGATGGAGAATTTCTTCCACCGCCGGGTTCCCCTGCAAGAGGTCGCGAAAGCGGGATTCCACCATCACGGAGATGCGCAGGTCAGGCCGCCACTCTTTGAGAAGCCGCAGTGTGGGAGTCAGCAGAACGATGTCGCCGATGGACCGGAGGCGAAGAATGAGGATGCGCGCTCCGGCCGGGAAACCGGGAAGAAGGGAAGCCGCGTTCATATGATTTTAGATTTTGGATTTTAGATTTTGGATTAACGGGCCGTTTGCTGTCACCCCCTGTTCAATCCGAACCCTACTTGCACAGCCAGGTTTTCGACTAAAGAGAAGGCGGTCACACTGGGTCCTTAATCCAAAATTCAAAATCTAAAATCCAAAATCGGGTCACTCCGCTTCAATCTTGGCGTCTTCGATAATCATGTCGGGGATATCGTCTTTGATGGGATAGACGCGCCGGCATTGAGCGCACTTCAGGCCTTGTCCATCCGGGGTGAGCTGAACGGGCAACTTACACGCCGGGCAGACCAGAATCTCAAGCAGTTCTTGCGGTACGGCCATGCATAACCTCCATCAGTTGTCAGTAGTCAGTTGCCGGTTTTCAGTAAAACCCCTTACATGGAGCTGATCACTGTCCACTGTTCACTATTCACCGTTCACTGAAGGGTTCTCCCAAGGCGCAATTTCCATGTGCAAAACGCAGGCCACGTTGCGCCAGGAGGGTGGATCGATTTTCCAGACCGCCAGAATCGCGGAGCCCTGGTACACACGTTCAAATCCCAGTTCGGATTGCGAAATGGTTTCAATCGGCACGATCCACCAGCAAGCTTGCGGCCGAGTCTCGAGGGTGATCTTGACGCGTTGCCACTCATCCACGAGCGTCAGCCTGGCAGAATCGATTTCGCCGCGAAACTCCAGCGGGCGGTGAACGTCCTTCGCCAGAAAATATCGATCGTGCGCGTCGGGAGCGAGAAGGTTCAGGACCAACTCCAGCCCCAGCGCCATACCGGTAGGGCAGGAGCGGTCGGTGTTAAGCGAAGAGCGGCATTCAATCTGCCAACTCGAACCTGACACCTTGGAAGTCAAGGTCTTGAGCGCATCGACCTGCATCACGCAGTCGTTCGCGTGGACCTCGGCGGCGCTGCGGAATTCAATCGCTGCCGCCGGAGCCTTGATGGGCGTGGCCTTCCAAGCGCCTCGCGCGAGGGCCTCATTCTCCTCCAAGCGGAGCAAGTCAAAGTCCTCCCAGTTTTTGGAACTGGGGAAAACATAGGTGCGGAAGGCATGCCGGGCATAGCGGTCATAGCGCAGCAAGGCATCCAAGTGTGATTCTTTGCTGAGCACCTGATCGTGGATGGAAGCGGGCCCTTCGCGCGGGGCTTGCTTGGAAGAAACCTGTTTCCGCACGAGCGCGTGGTAGGCTTCGGGCCGCCGCATGAGGGAATTCACCAGCTCGACGTTGGCGGGCTGGAAGTGCAGGCTTGAAACCGTGGCGCCATCCGCGGGGTGCAGCGTTATAGCGGAGATACTCTGCCGGATCAGTATTTCCTCCTGCCCATCCACGTCGAAGTCGGTAATCACAATTTCGGGTTTGGCGCCGGGGCCTCGGCCTTCCACGCGATCAAGTTGAAACTCCGCCTGGATCAAGTGGCGAAGAATCGCGCTGCGCAGATGGGGCGCATAGAGCCCGCCGAATACACCGTGCCAGTAAGGGTCATTGCACTGGGCAGCAAGAAGGTGCGCCCGCGCTTCCGCCAGCAACGCCGTTTTTTCCGTTGCACTTTCCGCCGCGCTGCTCAGCTTCTGTAACCGATGACTCACCCCCAGCACCTGTTTCTGAATGTGATTGGATTCGGGGTACTTGGTCAGGAAATTTCGCCACAGCCCTCCCCGCAAGAAGCGCAGGAAGCGCTCGCCATTCGGGATGCGCTCACTCTCTTCCAAACAAGCTTTGAATTCCAGCGATGCCGTGGGCGGAAGGGACCATTCCATCATCTCCGCGTAAGAGGCCGTGGGCAGATAAATGCGTCCTACCGCCGGGTGCGAGCTGAGATAGTCCGCGATGGTGGTTGTCTCCAACCAATCCTGGCAGCCCTCGAGCGCCTGAAGAAAACGCTCCAGCCAGCCGTTTTTGTAAACATGCTCGTAAGTGCCGGGCCAGACGCCGAACTTTTCGCAGTCATCGCCCATGGCGAAGAGGGCGTCTTGCTGGTCGATCCCTTCCCGCAGAATGCGCAAGGTTTCCGCCGGCTCCTGGAAGGGAATGGTGTAGCGAAGGGCTTTCAAGCTGGGAACCAAGCGCAACGGTAGGCCGTCCTCTTCCGTAACGTAACTGCCGCGCAATTGCCAGGGCTGGAGGCCGGCGGCGAGGAAGTGCGTATCGTCCAGAACGACGTACTCGACGCCGGCTTGGGCCAACGGACCGGGGAGCGTGGGCTCCCAAACCCGCTCGGCAATCCACGCCCCGCGGGGCGCGGAGCCGAAGTGCTGGCGAAGGTAATCCGCCAGCTTGCGGAGCTGCGCGATCTTATCGGCATCAGGAATAACCGGCAGAATGGGCTCGTAATACCCCCCGCCGACCAGTTCGATCTGGCC
>JBEKAD010000677.1:0-3320 GCA_050018435.1 Terriglobia bacterium | reverse complement strand
TCAAAGATGATGTTGGAGAGGGGGTAGCCGCGCGCGATCTTCTTCTTGATCTCGGTGTCAAGATCGTCCTGGGTGTCTTTGGCTTCCCAGTAGCCGCGCGGCAGGCTGTTGCGGTCGCGCAGGGTGCCGTCAGGACGGATGATCGCGCCGCCGGACTTTCCTGAAAGCTCGGCGATGAAGGTCCAGTCCTTGAGCCGGGCGGTCTCCTGAAGCAGCGACTCGAAGGGCGAACGCACGCTCATCTCGTTGAGCACACCCTGCGCCCGCAGGGCGGCGACGTTTTCGTAATACCTGTGAATGGAGCGATGCGTGGGAGCTATAAGTCCGTGGGTGGTCATAACGATGGGGGCAATACTAGCACTTTAGCCGGGGGCAGGCCAAGCACCAATGGTTTGTGACGGGCGATGCACATTCTCGTGGGCGGGCAGGAAGAACCGCGGACCTCAGGGACGGAGGTCCGCGCTACACGGGAATGACTGAACCTGGGAGCGCCCGCGTTTCGCAAATGACACCACTACCTGACGCCAAATGGCATTTACAAATGGAATATGGCATTCTAACATGCCAGCATGATGACGAACCGCGCTCACGACGCGGAAATGGTCCGGCGAATCAAAACCCCTAAGGCGGCCTGCCCGGTAAGCGCCTGGGAAGCTCTGCTTCGGGGAAACGCATGAAATATTCAGTTCTCATTGTTGACGACGAACCCGGCATCCGCGAGTCCCTCACCGATGTTCTCCAGGACGAAGGCTATGGGGTGGAATCCGTGGGCAGCGGCGAAGATTGCCTGGAAACTCTTCAGACCAGCAAGTTTGACGCCGTCCTGCTCGACATCTGGCTGCCGGGCCTGGACGGCATTCAAGTGCTGGAGAAAATCCAAGCCCTGGAAGCGCCTCCCACGGTCATTATGATTTCGGGACACGGCACCATTGAAACGGCCGTGCGCTCCACCAAGCTCGGCGCCTTCGATTTCATCGAGAAGCCGCTTTCCATCGACAAGACCCTGCTGACGCTTCGCCACGCGCTGGAGCAGTCGCGCCTGGCCGCGCAAAACCGCGAGTTGCGCGAGGAACTGCGGGGCCGCGACCGCATCATCGGCGAGAGCATCCCCATGAAGGCTCTGCGCCAGCAATTGCAGCTCGCCGCCCCCACCTTTGGACGCGTGCTCATCTACGGCGAAAGCGGGACGGGAAAGGAACTGGTGGCCCACGCGCTGCACAATCACAGCCTGCGCGCCGAGCAGCCTTTCGTCGAGGTCAACTGCGCCGCCATTCCGGAAGAGCTCATCGAGAGTGAGCTTTTCGGGCACATCAAAGGGTCTTTTACCGGCGCGCTGGAAGACAAGACGGGCAAGTTCGAACAGGCCCACGGCGGCTCCTTGTTCCTCGACGAAGTGGGCGACATGAGCTTGCGCACGCAGTCCAAAGTGCTGCGCGTTATCGAGGAGCAGCGCTTCACGCCGGTCGGCTCGGGCAACAACCTCACCGTCGATGTCCGCATCATTGCCGCTACCAACAAGCACCTGGAAGACGAAATTCAAAAGGGAAATTTCCGCGAAGATCTCTTCTACCGCCTGAATGTGATTCCCTTCTACGTGCCCCCGCTGCGCGAGCACGCGGAGGACATCCCCACGCTGGCCAACTTTTTCCTGATGGAATTCGCCCGCGCCTATGGGCGCCGCCCCAAGAATTTCGCGGAAACGGCGATGGAAATTCTGCTCGCCTATCGCTGGCCGGGAAACGTGCGCGAACTTAAGAATCTCGTCGAGCGGCTGGTCATCATGGTGCCCGGCGAGCGCATCGAGCGGCGCCATCTTCCCCCTTCCCTGCACCAAGACGGAGCACGCACAACCCCCACCGCCAAATTCCCGACGGGGGGATTCTCCAGCCTTCAGGAAGCGCGCACCGCTTACGAGCGCGACTACATTCTCCGCACCCTCGATGAGCATCAGGGCAACGTCAGCCGCACGGCCGAAGCCCTGGGCCTCGAACGCAGCCACCTGTACCGCAAAATGCGCTCCCTGGGAATTGCCGTCGGGAGTTAGCCAGGATTTCCCACCAGTGATAGGAAGGACGGGACGGCGGCTGTCTCGGGCGCGGATGCGAAGCTTTGGAGTGCGGCCGCGTTCTTCCGCGTTACTCCCCCCGAGCTTGCTCGGGGGAATTTCACCCGAGAGCACAATTCCCCGCCAGCAAGCTGGCTGGCGCCAAAGCGGCAGCAAGCTGCCGCACTTCAAAGCTTCCCACGCCCGGATAAAGTGTGGCGGTTTTCAGGCAGCCCCTTAGCTCCCGTGGGACGGCGCCTCTCGGGTCGGGGTTGTAAACTCAAATTAACACCTTTGGGCAGATACTCCCCCATCGCGCACGCGCCCGCGAGACAACCAGCCGCACACTCTCGGAATCGAAGAGAAGGCAACAGACAAGGGCATCCAATCAGGAAGGTGGGAGACGATGGCAAGAGTTTTCAGCTTTACCGCAAAGGCAGCAGTTCCAATTGCGGCGTGTTTTCTGGCGGCCTCGCTGGTGGCAGTAGCGCGCGCCGGCGACAAGGCGCAACTGACCGGCCACTGGAATTTCAACCAGGACCAGAGTGACGATGCGGCGCAGAAGGTTCACGACGCGCAGCTTAACAGCCAGAATCGCGCCAACAATGGCAACGGCGGTAGCTATCCGGGTAGCGGGGGCGGCACCTATCCCGGTGGCGGAGGTGGCTATCCCGGCGGGGGCGGAGGCATGGGACGTGGCGGCATGGGCGGCATGGGCGGAATCGGAGGTGGCGGCATGGGTCGCGGCGGCCGGCAGGGCACGGCGAATCGCGGTCCCGCCGTCAGCAGCCAGGAATGGGATCGCCTCGCTGAGGGTCCCAAGTATTTGCGGATCGACCAACGCTCCGACCAGGTCGTGGTCATCAACGACTCCGACCAAGCCCAAACCTTTTACCCTGACGGCAAGAAGCATGACGACAAAGACGCGAGCGGAAAAAAGATCACCACCAAGGCCTCGTGGGAAGGCGGCGCCTTCATCGCGGAGAGCAAGCTGAACCACTCGGAAAAACTCACGGAAACGTTCCGCGTCAGCGAAGACGGCAAACAGCTCTACGTGACGACTCGATTCGAGGATCCCTCGCTCAGCGGGCCGGTCAGCATCCGGCGCGTGTACGACGTGGGAAAAGCACCGACACCGTAGGGCTGAGAAGCAATAGAATACAAGCCCTCTCCATTGGGGCTGATCGTGTCCCACATCTTTTGCTGGACACCGGGGGTGCTGATGCTGCTGATGCCCAATCGAGCCCCAAAGGGGCGAACTACCTCAGCCCAGGCC
>JBEKAD010000676.1:0-3325 GCA_050018435.1 Terriglobia bacterium | reverse complement strand
TGCTGGTTGAAGGCTTGACATCCGGCGAAGAAATTCCGCTGACCAAGGAGTTCTGGAGGGAACTTAAGAGCGAGGCCGCCGGGATTGCACGCACACACCGCGAGCGGAAAAAGCCTTGAAACCGATTATCCTCCCAGCGGCACGGGATGACATCCTGCGCCAGTTCCGGTACTACCTGGTGGAGCAGGACAAGCCGAAAGTGGCCGAACGCTTCCTAAGCGCCGTCCGGAGAACGATGGACGGGATCATCCGGACGCCGCAAGGCGGCGCGCCCAAGCGTCTTTCCCGGGAAGCTCTCCGGGGCCTGAGATCCTGGCCCGTCAAGGGATTTGAGGATGTGCGCGTCTATTACCTGGCTCACGAGGGTTGGGTTCGGGTGGTCCGGGTATTGCACGGAAAACGCGACATCAATAACATCCTCGAAAAAGAAAGCGATGACACACCGCAGTAAGCGTAGCGCCTGCTGAGGAGGTCCGCGGCCCTTGGGTGCGACCGGTGAGAAGAGCCGTTAACGACGCCTTTGATTTGGTGATCGAGTTGCGCAAGGTGTAGGGGGATCCGTCAACCGACGGACCGCCCCCTGGTTCCGCATTCACCCTGCGGAACGCCGGGTAGGGCAAGCCCGGCATCTCGTGATTGCATTCGCCCGTTCGAACGGCGCCTCACACAAGAATCTTCGCGGTTGAACTCGTCACTCGTCACTTGTCACTCGCCACTGCCCTTTTCAATTCGTCTTGGGGATTGACCGTGGGTTCGTCATCGAAGGGAAAGCCCATCGTGAGCCCCGAAGGGGCGACCTAACCTAGCCCAGGGCAACGCCCTGGGATTCAGCGGGGAAAGACAGATTCAAGCCCTGAAGGGGCGCCCTAACCATTGCCCCCCTTCACCTTGCGAACGCCATCAACATCTCGGTCGGATGGAACGGTGGGTTCCGTAGATCGCCCCTTCAGGGCTCGGGGCTGAAATGGCTAGGGCCGTTGAACCCAGGCCGTTGGCCTGGGCTGAGGTAGTTCGCCCCTTTGGGGCTCAAATGGGTACAAGCCTCGATGTCCTGGACACCGATGTGCGCCAAGCCTTTCGCCGTAGGGGGACGGCTTGCCGCCCCCTGGTTCCGCATTCACCCTGCGGAACGCCGGGTAGGGCAAGCCCGGCATCTTGTGATTGCATTCACGCGTTCGACCGGCGCCTGAGGTTGTGTGACCAGGAGGTTGCATATGCCAATTCGTCTTGGGAATTGACCGTGGGCTCGTCAACGAAAGAAAAGCGCACGGTCACAAAAGACCGCCGTGGCGACACTGTGGCAACTGTTGCCAGAATCAACCACATTTGTGGTATGATTTGGCCCCTATGTTTGATCTGCGCTCCAAGGCACGCCGGCGGTTATTGGCGTATTACTTCACGAACCCTGCTGCCCGCCACCATCTGCGGGACTTGGCGGTGCGTCTAAACATTGACCCCTCCAACCTATCGCGAGAGCTGCGGCGTTTGGAGGGCGATGGACTTTTTAGGTCGGAACTGAGTGGGCGTCAAAAGTATTTTCGGCTCAACCCGGAGTACCCCCTATTCAGAGAGGTTCGTAGCATCGTTGCGAAGACTGTCGGTGCGGTGCCCTTGCTGGCACAATCGCTCAAGACGATTGTGGGCATCGAGGAAGCCTATCTTTACGGGTCGTTCGCGCGAAACCAACAGGACGCTGCGAGCGACATTGATGTGCTCGTGATCGGCGCCCCTGGTGGCGAAGCTTTGGCGGAAGCCATGCGGAAGCTTGAGCGGCGACTTGGGCGGGAAGTCAATTACACGGTTTTATCGCGAAATGAATTCGCGTCGCGCCGCTCCCGGAAGGATGCTTTCCTGGAGAGTGTATGGCAGAATAAGCGCGTTTCGTTAATTGCTCCACATGAACAAACTCAAGCCGCACAACGTTGACTGGGCGCAAATCGAGCGCTTCCTCGCGAGCGCCGACAGGAAGCTGGCCTCGGCGCATAGAATCTTGGAATTCGATGAGGAGGCATGCCTTCAACAAGCCTACGAAGCAATGCTCAGGGCTTCGTTGGGATTTGTGTTCAGCCACGGCTTCCGGGCAAGGAGCCAACCCGGTCATCACATTGCCATCATCGAATTCGTGCGAGCGCGAATCGACGCCAAGCACGCGGGCCTGCTTACCGTGTTCGACCGCCTCCGTCGAAAGCGCAATATGTCTCTCTATGACGATACCGGATTCGTTTCGCACCACGAAGCAGAGGAAGCTCTCGAATCCGCCCGTAACTTCATAGATGTCATCCGCGCCGACATCACCGCAAGAAAACCGTGATTCATCTGGTCAAAGCGGAGTGCGAAAAGCTGTGTGACCCGGAGGTAGCCACGGCCAATTCGTCTTGGGAATTGACCGTGGGTTCGTCATCGAAGGGAAAGCCGATCGTGAGCCCCAAAGGGGCGACCTAACACAGCCCAGGCCAGCGGCCTGGGTCAGGGAAATCCAACCTGTTTCCGTCCGCAAGCCCTGAAGGGGCGCGCTAACCGTTGCCTCCATCACCTTCCCAAAGGCATTTTCATCTCGATCTGTGGGACGGACCGATGGGTTCCGTAGATCGCCCTTTCAGGGCTCGGCGCGGGAAACAATCCGTTAACCCAGGCCGTTGGCCTGGGCTGTAATAGGTCGCCCCATTGGGGCTTAGGAGGAGACTGGAACCATGCCGATGAAGAATCCACCCCACGCCAGCGGCTTTGTGCGGCGCCAGTGTATCGAGCCTTTGGGCTTGACGATCACGGTCGCCGCCGCCGCGCTCGGAGTCACGCGCACGATCCTGTCGGAACTGGTGAACGAGAAGTGCGGGATTTCTCCCGAAATGGCCGTGAGGCTGTCGAAGGTTTTCGGAGGCAGCGCCGAAACCTGGCTTACGCAGCAGGCGCACTACGACCTTGTACAGGTTCACGCCGACCGCATCAAGCCCAAGCGGCTGGAATTGACCGTGGGTTTTTCATCGAAGGAAAAGCCCGCGGTCACGAGAGCAGCCGGTAGCGCAGAGGTGGGCGCAGTTTGCCCTCCTCTGCGGCTCTTCCTCGGGAAATGCCAATGACGTTTGCGAACATTGCGCGCTACCTTCTGTTGCTTGTCCCTGTGCGCACACGGATTTGAGCCATGCCAACGAATCAACAACCATCGCCAGATAAAAAGCCGCAGAGGAACGCCAAGGACGCGTACCTCTGATTGGATAACGGCATCGGCTCCAATCCGGTAGACTTGGAAGTGCTCAACGACCAAGGCGAGCCGGGAAAGGAGCCGAAGCCATGCAGCATTTTATCGGATGTGACGTACATACGCGCA
>JBEKAD010000675.1:0-3330 GCA_050018435.1 Terriglobia bacterium | reverse complement strand
AGAACGGATTTTTCGATGCAAAGTTCTAAACGCAAGGATCTGGCGCCGAAACGGTTGGAGCAGCTCCGCGGCATTCTCGGCCAGGACCGCGTGGTGCGCGTCGAGGAGCTCACCCAGCGGCTCGGCGTTTCATCGGCCACCATCCGCCGCGACTTGGGCGAACTGGAAAGACTGGGAGAACTGCGGCGGGTCTACGGCGGGGCCGTCAGCACCGGAGGCCGCCTGGATGAGCCGCTGTTTGACGACAAGACCTCTGTCGCCGCCGCAGAAAAGCGGCGCATCGCTGAGGCCGCGGTGAAGTACATCAAGCCCAATGAGACGATTTACCTGGATGGCGGCAGTACGGTTCTGGAGTTAGCGCGCCTGCTGAAGGATCGCTCGAACATCACCATCGTGACCAACTCGCTGCGCGCGGCGGTGGAGTTGGCAGGACGGGGGCCGCGCCTGATCCTGGTGGGGGGCGAACTTCGCCGCCTTGCCCAGACCACGGTGGGGCCGCTCACGCGCTTTATGATTCAGGAGCTCCACGTGGATAAGGCGTTTATGGGAACCATCGGCCTCAGCCTTGATGAGGGCCTCACCACCACCGACCCCACCGAGGCTTATACCAAAGAGTTGGTGATGGAACACGCGCGCGAGGTCATCCTGCTTGCGGACAGCAGCAAGGCCCACAAGATTTCTTTCACCCGCGCGGGGCGGCTGGAGAAAGTCCGGGTGCTCATCACCGACCGTCTGATCGACCGGAAACTATCGAAGGAACTGCGCAAACGGGGGATGGAAGTTGTGCTTGCGTAACGCGAAAATCAGAAGTCAGGAGAAAGAAGTCGGAAGCAACCACCCCGCCCTTCGGGCACCCCTCCTTGGTAAGGAGGGGAGTTTGGTTTCTTGACCCTCTACCCTCTCCCTTGGGGAGAGGGTACCCGAGGTACGAGGGGGGTGAGGGGTCACTTTCACGCAACCCCTCACCCGGCCTCCTTCGTCGGCCACCCTCTCCCCAAGGGAGAGGGCTGGGATTGCAACTTTAGGATGTCCTTCTTGGAGAGAAAATGGCGCCAGCTTATTTGCAAGATTCAAGACCTGACTTTGCTCCCTTTGAGATCGATTGCGGAAAGATTCCCGCGTTTCGTTATCAGGGCAACCTTCAGAGTGAACTAGCGACGGGGCGCATCGACGGCGCCACGGCCGTCGGCCTTCTGGAAGACATGCTCATGATCCGCGAGCTGGAGGAAATGATCGTAACCGTGCGGTCCGGCGCCTACGAGCCGCTCGCGGGTTTCAATTATCGCGGTCCCACGCACGTTTCCATCGGTCAGGAAGGAGCTTCCGTGGGAGCGTGCAGCGCCCTGATCCTGAAGGATTACATCACCAGCACGCACCGCGGCCACGGAGACAGCCTGGCGCGCGGGTGCGGCGCCATACGTGACATGACGGACGAGCAGTTGCGGAAGCGCGTTCCGCACTGGAACGCGGTGCGGCGCGAAGAACTTCTCGAGCAGGCCCTGGAAGAGCATGTCTATCGCACTATCGCGGAACTCTTCGGCAAAGAGGATGGCTATTGCAAGGGGCGCGGCGGCAGTATGCACATCGCGGACTTCACGGTGGGCCACCTGGGGGCGAACGCCATTGTGGGCGGCAGCGTGCCGATCGCGACCGGCGCGGCGATGGGCGTGCGCTACCGGCAAAACGGCGGCGTGGTGTGCTGCTTTGCCGGGGATGGCGCTTACTGCAACGGCGTGGTTCTAGAATCGCTGAATTGGGCGGCCCAGGCGCAATTTACCAATGAAATAGCCGGCGACCGGCGCTTCGGCGTGCCGATTATTTTTTTCGTTCTCAACAATCACTACGCCATGACCGGCCGGTCCGACAACGAAGTAACAGGAGTCAGCCACTTGGCGCAGCGCGCCGCCGGCTTTGCCGACAATCGCATGCATGCGGAGATTATCAACGGCATGGATGTGCTGGCCACACGCGACGCCGTCCTGCGGGCAAGCCAGGGCTGCCGGGAGGGAAGGGGACCATACTTCTTCGATGTAGACACCTACCGCTACTATGGCCACTCCCTGAGCGATCCTCGCAACGAATATCGCACGCGCGATGAAGAGACTGCCTGGAAAGCCGTCGATCCCATCCTCACTTTTGAAAAGCAGCTCGTGGAATCCGGGGTTTTGGATCAGCAAGGCATCACCGCTTTGAAAGCGAAGGTTCGGGAGCGCAACGCACGGGCGGCGATTCGCGCGGCGCAAGCTGCGGACCCTCCCGCCGCGGATGTCATCAAGTACATGTACACGGACACCTTTGTGGAGAAGGTGCCACCCGAGTTTGCCAAGGTGGAAATCCTCGAGCCGCTTCCCCCCATCAAGCGCGTCAACGGCGAAATCACTTACCGCGACGCCATCAAGGAAGCGGTGGTGGAAGAGATGCTCCGCGATTCGCGCGTCATTTTTTATGGTGAAGACGTGGCCGAGTACGGTGGGGCTTTCAAACTCTCCAAGGGGCTGCTGGAATCGTTTGGCCGGGCGCGCGTTTTCAATGCCCCCATCTCCGAAGCGGCCATCTGCGGGACGGCGGTGGGCGCGGCCATGATCGGACTGCGGCCGGTGGTGGAATTGATGTACATGGATTTTCTGCTGATGGCGGGAGATCAAGTCTCGAACCAGGCGTCCAAGTGGCACTACATGTCGGGCGCGCAGGTGGAAGTGCCCATGGTGCTGCGCGTATCGGTGGGCGCGGGGAAAGGGTACGGCGGGCAGCACTCGCAAACCATCGAGTCGACGGTGGTGCACGTTCCCGGGATCTACGTGGTCTATCCCTCCACGCCTTACGATGCGAAGGGCCTGATGAAATCCGCCATCCGCGATAACAACCCGGTGATGTTTATCGAGTCGCAAGGGCTTTACAACGAGAAAGGCCCCGTGCCGCAAGAGGAATACCTCGTGCCCTTGGGCGTGGCGGATGTGAAGCGCACCGGCAGCGATATCACCCTGGTCGCTTACGGGCCGGCGGTGCCGCTGGCTTTGCAAGCCGCGGACCGCTTGCAGGCCGAAGCGGGCGTGAGCGCGGAAGTGATTGATCTCCGCTGCCTGGTGCCGCTCGACATCGAGACCGTACTGATGTCAGTGCAAAAGACCGGGCGCTGTGTGGTCATCAGCCAGGCCGTGAGCCTGGGCAGTTTCACGGGCGAGGTCGCATCGACGATTCAACAGGAAGCCTTTGATTATCTTGATGCGCCGGTGGTGCGGGTGGGCGCAAAAAACGGCATCGCTCCGCAATCGCACGTACTGGAAGCGGTCTTCTATCCTCGGGTAGAGGACATCGTCACGGCGGCCAAGT
>JBEKAD010000674.1:0-3340 GCA_050018435.1 Terriglobia bacterium | reverse complement strand
TGACCTGCTGTCCCCACTATCAGGTGTCGCATCGGTTCTTTGATTATGCGAGAAAGGAGGCCCGGAGGCAATCGCTGCGAAGGTGATGGTAGTGGGTCAATTTGCTGTAGAGGCGGCCTTACGCCGCCATTTGGCGAGGTAAACTCGCCGCTACAGCATCAAACTAACCTACTCCCCACTTTTCTTGTTGCGGGAAGATCCCGCAGACTTCGTCAGCGCATAGCTGGTACTCCGGCCGCCCGCAGCATTGCGCATGAGGATGCCGCCTTGGACGAGTGCGGCAATGTCGCGCAGGGCTGTGTCGTGGGAACACTTTGCGAGCTTCGCCCATTTTGATGTGGTCAGCTTTCCCTCGAAGCCGCCGAGGAGCCGGTTGAGGACCAGGCGCTGCCGGTCGTTCAGACGAAAATCTCTGACCGATTCCCAGAAGCGAGCCTTGAAGAGGACAGTTCCCAGAACGCTTTGCGCACCTTCGATGGCGCGGCCGAGACAGCCCAGGAACCACGCCATCCACGGCGTGACGTCCATTCCGCCCTTCTGCGTCTGCTCCAGAATGTCGTAATATGCGGCACGCTCCTGCCGGATCTGAGCTGACATGCTGTAAAAGCGCTGCGAGCTTCTTTCCGAGCGTGCCAGCGCCATATCGGAAATGGCGCGCGCGATGCGACCGTTTCCGTCGTCAAAGGGGTGGAGGGTGACGAACCACAAATGAGCGATCCCCGCCCTCACCACCCAATCGTTTTCCTCATTTCCGTTGAACCAAGCAAGGAAACGCTTCATTTCCGCGTCGAGCCGGCTGGCGGCTGGCGCTTGGAAATGGACATGCTCCCTTCCCACCGGCCCCGAGACAACCTGCATCGGGCCGCCGCTGTCATCTCTCCACGCGCCAACTCTGATGGGGCGCATCCCGCTGCGCCCGGTTGGAAACAGCGACGCATGCCACGCGAACAGCCTTTCTTCGGTCAGCAGTTTTTCGTAGTGCCTCGTGGCGTCAAGCATCATTTCCACGACGCCCTCTACGTTTCGATCCACAGGTTTGAGTCCGCCAATATCCATCCCGAGTCGGCGCGCAAGCGAGGAACGGACCTCGCCCGCGTCCAGTCGCTCGCCTTCGATTTCGCTGCTCTTGAGCACGTCCTCGGTCAGGGTTTGCAGCACGGCTTCCTGGCGGAGCTTAAAGCCCAGGGCTTCCATACGGCCCAGCAATCGGCCCTGCTCGCGATGAACTACGGCCAGTTGCTCCGCCAACTTCTCGCGACTCCACTGGAAGCGGGGCCAAGTCGGCTCTTCATGAATGTATAGGCGCATTCTACGCACTCCATGCGTAGATTATGGCGTCTATTCGACGCAGGAGTCAACAACATTCTACGCAATAGATGCGTCGAATGAGCGGGATATTCACCGCAACATTTCGCGTCTCCAATCCGCCGCGTCAGGCGGGGTGGGGGACAAGCAACTCGCGGAGGGCCACGGGAGTTTTCACAGGGGGATGGCAGGCGGAACCTTCGCAAACCAGCGCCACAGGAACGCCATCGAAGGGCAGTTCCGGCAGCGTGGCGGCAAGGCCTGCAGGCAGGTCGCGGGCTTGCACGACGCCCGGCTCGAAAGCGAAGACGCGTTTGCCGGCGCGCGGGGCTTCATACGCGGCGCGCAGAAGGCTCAAGGTGCGGTCATCGTCGGCGCGGCCCACCACCACCACGTCCACCGGCGCACGCAGGTGATGAAGGAGCGCCAAGCCGTAAGTCGCCGCGAACAGCCCGTACTGCCCCGCTTTGGGCGCAAAGACCGCCAGCGTGGCTTCCGCCTTTTCGCCGAAATCTTCGCGGTCCGCGAGCACGTCCAGGCGATCGAGCACCTGCGCGGCCACCGCATTCGCGGCCGGTGTGGGTGAATCCTGGAAGGGCTTGCGTTGGGTGGTGAGGCTGCCGTGGCGGTCGGCCAGGTCGTGGGCGGTGTCGAAGAATCCTCCCTCCTTCTCGTCCCAGAAGCGGCGCAGGGTGATTTCCATCAGCTCCAGCGCGCGGTCGAAGTAGGAGCGTGTTCCGGTAATCTCGTAGGCGTCGAGAAGCGCGGCAATGATGAATACCTGGTCTTCCAGCAAGCCCTCGATACGCCCCGTGCCCTCCACCAAGGTGTGGTACATGCCTTTTTCCCGGTCATAGGCTTTGCTGACCAACAGGTCGAGAGTGGCCAGGGCACGGTCGCACTCGCCGGCTATTCCCAGAACTCGATACGCCTCCAACAGGGCGGAAATCATCATCCCGTTCCAACTCGCATAGATCGATTTATCGATGAATGGCGTCATCCGCCGGGCGCGGGCATCGGCCATCTTTCCCCGGGCGCTCGCCAAGAGATCCGCCACCTTCGTTTCGTCAAGTTGCAGGCGCGCGGCGATGGCGTCGAGGGGCTGGTCAATGAACAGCACGTTTTTCGCGGGGTTATGGTGCATCTCGCCTTGGGCTTCAATATGGTAGTAAAGGGCGGCAACGCGCGCCTCCGGCCCGTCGAGCACCGCGTTCAATTCCTCCAAAGTCCAAGTGAAGTAATCGCCGTCGTCCTCAAGGTTGATGTCCGCGTCCTGGCTGGCGTAAAAGCCGGCTTCCGGATACGACAGCACGTTTTCAAGATAAACGAGAATTCCCAGGGCAATTTCGCGAAAGAATTGGTTGCCGGTAATCTGGTAGGCGCGCAGGTAATTTCCCAGAAGGCCGGAGTTGTCGTAAGACATTTTCTCGAAGTGGGGCACAATCCAGCGCTCGTCCACCGAGTAGCGGTGAAAGCCGCCGCCGATCTGGTCGTAGACACCGCCCCGCCCCATATGTTCGAGGGTGGTGGTAACAATGGTCAGCAGCCACTCCTGGCGAGTCTCGAGATAAACCTCGAGGAGCAGATCGATCGCGGTGGGGTGGGGAAACTTGGGGGTGTTGCCGAAGCCGCCGTTCTGCGCATCGAACATGCTGCCGATGCCTTCGACGATCGCCTTCAGAACCTGTTCGTCGGCCTCCTCCTCCCCTCCCTTGAAGTGGTCCACCTCGCTGAGAGCCTCGGCAATCTTCGCGGCGCTTTCATGGATCTGGTCGCGATGCGTACGGTAGTTGTGCGCGATGGCTTCCAGCAAGCGCTTCATTCCCGGGCGGCCGGAGCGGTCGTCCGGTGGAAAGTAAGTGCCCCCAAAAAACGGCTTGCCGTCCGGGGTGAGAAAGGCTGTGAGCGGCCAGCCGCCCTGGCCCGTCAAAGCGCTCACCGCCACCTGGTAGCGGACGTCGATGTCGGGGCGCTCGTCGCGATCGACCTTTACGGGGATGAACGACTCGTTGATGATGCGCGCCACCTCCGCGTT
>JBEKAD010000673.1:0-3738 GCA_050018435.1 Terriglobia bacterium | reverse complement strand
GGGTGGTCCCGCGTAGTCGTAGACCCCAGGCACGCTGAGAAACTGCATGCACGAGAACCGGGAGACCTCTTCGGTGTTCCCCACGGGGGACCGGTCCGGGAAGGCCCAGAGCCGCACGCCGGGCGTGTACGCCGGAGAGGAGTCGGATCGCGCCGTAGTACCGTTGAAGCCGCCGAACAAAGGGGCGCAAGCCTCGGCAGAGGTGGGGGAGGGAAGGGCGCGAACCAAGGAGAACATCGGCCAAAGCCACACGCCCCCGGCACAGAACGGGCAAGGCGTGTTCCAGGGTTTGGCCGGTGTGCGCCAGGCGGGAAGTGCGCTCTGACGCCACTCATCCGAGGTAAGAGCCGTATGCGTTAGTAGCGCCCGTACGGATCTGCCCGGGGGGCGGTCAGCAATGTCCGTCCCTACCGCGACCCTTTTCCCGCTCGAAGCGTCATTTCGAGCCCCCTTTGTTCCTGAAATAGGAAACCAAGCCTAACACGGCGGACTTCAGTTCCTCGGCCAAAAGAAATAGCATGGCTAAAGCAAACACTAGAAATATACGCTGCTCTGCTAGGCCGTTTGCTACCCAGAGTCCCAAGCCTTCACCCGCCAACATTAGTAAGATTATCAGGACACCAACAAACCCCATTCCCGCGATCAACCGAAGCGTTTTATCAGATGTGACATTACGGCTCGCTAAGACCGTCGCAACTCGCTTGACGCCTACAATGCGGGCATCGACCGACAGTTTAGTAACTTGGTTTATTAATGTCTTTATTCGAAGCCAATCGCCCGGATTCAGCAACAGTGGGTCCACAACTATTTCGTTAGCGCCAGCTTTAATTGTCGGTTGTAGGCTTTCAGGACTTACTTCTATCACTTCGGCCGTTAGGATTTTTGCCGGCTGAGACCAGCTAAATCGCAAAGGACGTTCGAAATCGTCCACTCGGATGGCCTCATTCCCCCAATTGCTGACTGTGATCGTTACGAGGCGAACTTCTGTTACCGGCGCCCCGTCAAACAGGATCTGTACTCGACTCGGGTTCACCGCCTCATGGACGCCTAGCACCAGCGTGTCCGAGAGCAAATAGCTCAAGCGCTTTCTGCGGCGCCCGGCCAGAAAAAAGACTGCGGTCATGCAAATTGCGACGATGGCGAGGATTGTTCTCACCATTGGGTCACGAAGCATTGTCACCACATCCTGCAAGCTCCACCTCCGAGCGGCGCTCAGGTATACGTAACTCAGTAGTCTATTTTAGCATTATGTCTTCCACAAATTATAGCGAAAGAAAAGGTACCTGACACCTATGACACACAAATTAGCGAAGGAAAAGGTAACTGACAGAGCGCCGTGTAACCACCCCCCGGCGCGAACGCGCCGTCCCCCTCCTGAAACAGGAGGGGAGCCCGTCCGCCCGTTCGCCCGTCCGTCCGCCCTGGCAGCCTGTGGCGCGGAGCATCCGCCGGTTTTCTTCTGTGCCTCCGTGCCTCTGTCGCCAGATCCGTCTACTGACGGATGGTGAAGGTTGGTTTGGGGGATTGGGTAGGTCGCCCCTTCAGGGCTCGGGGTTGATGGGGGTTTTGTTGACCCAGGCCGTTGGCCTGGGCTTTGTTAGATCGCCCCTTTGGGGCTCAAAGACCACATCGGACTTGGCCCGGCTGGGGTTCGTTAGATTGCCCCTTTGAGGCTCAAAGACCGCAGCGGACTTTGCCAGACTTGGGTTCGTCCGCGCTACATTTCATTTCCCATTGAAACGCGGCACGAAACCCATTGCAGCCAGGAGCTAAGCAATTCACCTTGCCGGTATACGGCCTAATCTTTGAAGTGTAACCTCCTGCCTCCCCGGAAGTCCCTTTCGAGGAAGTTTGTGGTGGCGCTGCACTCGCCGGGATAGACCGCGAACTCCCTTGCGTTTCCCTGTCGGCTTCCCAATAATGGAGGCATGCTGACACGCAATAACGTTCGTCTGACGCTGGAAGGCGCGCGCGCCATCCTCTCGGCGGCAGAAGGCAACGCGCGAGAAATCCGGGTTCCGCAGAACATCGCCATAGTGGATGAGGGCGCCCACCTGCTGGTATTTGCGCGCATGGACGGCGCCAAGCTTTCCTCTGTGGAAGTTGCCTTGACCAAGGCTCGCTCTGCCGCCCTGCGCCGCGCGCCCACGGGTCCGGTGCCCGCAGGCGAGCCGAGCGTGATGCTTTCCCTCGGCCTTGCCTTGGCCACCGACACCAGGCTCACGTGCATTCGCGGCGGCCTGCCGCTGATGGTTGACGGCCAATGCGTGGGCGGTATCGGCGTGAGCGCCGGCACCGAGGCGGAAGACGTCCTGGTGGCGCAAGCCGGGGTGGACGCGCTTTCGAGGCTTTCGCAATGACCATGACGGCTCAATCCGCGGCGCTGGCGAAGCAGGACTATTCCCACGGCAAGCAACTGGCGCAGCAGATTTTCCATGAGACCATGGTGGCGATCGACGTGCGCCATGCCATGCTGGCGAAGCTGAAGTACGAGGGCGGTGCGCTCATGGCCGGGAAAGTCGCGCATCTTCTTGTCCGCCCGCCGCGCGTGGTGGCCTTTGGCAAGGCGGCAAATCGCATGGTTGCCGTGCTCGACGAAATCCTGGGCGGGCGGGTTGAAGCCGGAGTCTCGGTGGGGCCGGCCGAAGCGCCAAAGAAGCTCGCCAACTTCCACTATTTCGTCGGCGGCCATCCTTATCCTAATACCGGCAGCCTGGAGGGCGCGCGGGCCTCACTTGAACTCGTTTCCCATCTGACGCGCGAAGACACCATCATCTTCCTGGTTTCCGGCGGAGGGTCCGCGATCCTGGCGCAACCGATGGACGCCAGCATCACGCTCGCCGATTTGAAGGAGTTCAACCGCGCCCTGGTGACCTCCCACCTTCCCATTGAGCAGATTAACGTCCTGCGCAAGCACCTTTCCGCGGTAAAAGGCGGCCGGCTCGCCGAGCGCGCTTACCCCGCGCGACAACTGACGATCTTCATCTCCGACGTGCCCGACGACCTGCCCTCGATGGTGGCCTCCGGGCCGACCATGCCCGATGAATCCACCGCCGGGCAGGCCTACGATCTCGTCGAACAACACAAACTGGCCGGCCACTTCCCCGCGAGTATCCGGGGATTTTTCGAGCGCCGGGAACTGCCCGAGACTCCCAAACCTGGAGCCTGCTGTCCAATCGTGATGCCGTGGCGGCGGCCTTCGCGGCGGCGGAAAAACTTGGCTTCGCAGCGGAAGTTGACCGTGGGACGTGGGACGCGGACTATCAACAGGTGGTGCACTCGAACGTCGCCGCACTCGATGCCCTGTCAAAGGCGCGCAAAGGAGAACCTGTCTGCCTGGTAGTGGGCGGGGAGGTGACGTGCCCGGTCACCGGGCCCGGCATGGGTGGGCGTAACCAGGCATTCGCTCTTTACGCCGCTCAGCAGATTGCCGGCCAGCGCCGCATCGTGCTGAGCGCCGGCACCGACGGCCGCGACGGGAATAGTCCCACGAGCGGAGCAATGGCCGACGGGCAGACGGTTTCGCGCGCCCAGGGCCGAGGTCTGGACCCGGCCGCCTACCTCGCGGGCAGCGACGCCTATTCGTTCTTTCGCACGTTGGGCGATACGCTCGACACCGGGTTCACTGATAATAACGTTCGCGACGTGCGGATATGGCTCGACTTCGGGGCTTGAGTTTGTAGCGCCGGGCTTCAGCCCGGCACGTGCCGCCCTAAAGGGCGGCGCTACGTTCAAATT
>JBEKAD010000672.1:0-3363 GCA_050018435.1 Terriglobia bacterium | reverse complement strand
CATTCAGGTTAGTGCTGACCCCCTCACCCACCGCCTTGCGGTCCCCCCTCTCCCCCAAGGGGCGAGGGAAGAAGATCTCTTGCCGTTGGTGCTGTACTCACGAGTCTCTCTGCGCCGAGGGGGCGAGGTCAGAAGAACTTATAGGCGAGGCCTACCGCCGCAAAAAAAATCCGCCAGCCTTATCCCCTTTGGGGGGAGGGCCGGCGGTTCTGCGGAGGATTGAATGCTGACAGGTCAGCAAGGGACACACTTTAGCGCCGGAATCCGAAGCCGCGGCCATAGAACCCGCGGCCATAGAATCCGCCACCGTAAAAGAATCCAAAGCTTGGTCCCCAATAATAGGGGTAATAGGGGCCGTAATAGTAGGGCGGCGGGTAGGGTGCGCATCCTGGCCCGGGACAGCCCTGGTAAGCGGGCGGGGGACCCTGCGTGGCGGCGCGCGCATTATTGACGGTGCTGGCATCGACAAAGGCCTGGGGGGCCCGCTCGGTCGAGAACGTGACGGCCTTGGCGAGCCGGAAGGTCAACTGCGACTCGGGATAGATGACCGTCGGATGCCCGCGCGTTACCAGCACTCCCACCGTTCCCGCCACCAACCCGGCTCCGGCGCCAATCGCCGCGCCCACGCCCCAATCCGCCGCGGCGCCGATTGCCGCGCCTGTGGCGGTGGTCGCCATGATCCCACCCGCGTCGCGCCCCTTCGAGGTGGGGCCGGTGATGCTCGTTAACTCCGTCTGGACCGGAATCTGTTGGCCATCCGCCAGCGTCAGGGTGTTCAGCGCGATCTGCAACTGGGAAACGCCCTTGACGCGTCCCGCCTTCTTGGCTTCAATCACCCGCCCGCCCAGGGTTTCCCCCCGCCGCGAGACCACCCATCCGTCCGCCACCAGCGGTCGCGAAAGGGTTGCGGAAAACCCATCGCCAGCCTTGTTCTTGTCAGAAGATAGGAACTGGTCGACCCGTACGGTTACGAACGCGCCCGCTGGAATGGTGATCCGGCCCGGCACGGCGTGGGGTGCTGGATCAACCTGCGGCGCGGGCGCCTGCGGTGGCGCTGCTTGCGGGGGTGGGGGAGAGAATCGATGCCATCCCGGCGTCGTGGGTGGCGGGTTCTGCGCCGGGCCCGCAGCCGGTGGGTTTTGCGGCGCGTCCGTGGCCGGATCTTGCGCAAACCCCACCATCGACACGGCGAATAAGCTCAGAACACTGTAGATCATCACTCTTCGAAACGACTTGATTGGATTGGTCATCATAAGCTGCTCCCTTTTGCTCACCACAAAGGACAAAGGCAAATGATTTGCCAAACCCCAGCTTGCGCGTAGCCTGCTGAAAATAAGCGGCTTTTAACGATCGGCGCCGCTGCTCCCTGGCCTTCCCTCTGGCCATAAACCACCAGAGCTGGTGGATTACGGCCACCCTGCAAGCCATCGCTTAGGCGGGGAGTAATACCGCGGATAACCAAACCTCCGCCCCCTCGTAGGGCATAAAGATTCTCAATTATAGCACCAACGCCGGAAATTCTTTTTCCCTCGCCCCCTTGGGAGAGAGGGGGAACCGCAAGGCGAGATAAGCGGAATGTAGCCACCCGCTAGCGCTTCTTTCGGGAAAGTGTAGCGCCGACCTTCAGGTCGGCATGTGCTGAGCTAAAGCTCAGCGCTACAACTTCTTTCGGGGACGTTTAAGTGCCTGCCGGACACGCGTAAAGGAATTTGCCTCGGCGACGCCGCTCGAGTCACCTTCATCAATCGCCGTTTTCAGCGCGGCAAGCTTCGCCTCATACTCCTGCTCTTCGCGCTCCAAGGTGCGCAAGGCGGCGCGGACAACCTCACTGGCGTTTTCGTAGCGGCCACTTTCGACCTTCGCCAGCACGAAGCGGTCAAGCTCGTCAGTCAGATTCACATTGCGCGTTGGCATGGGGCGTTCCTCATCGGGTTATCGATCCTGAAGGAGAGTGCACCCGAATTAGCAAAGATTGCCAATAAGAAACTAACCCATCTCAAGGTGTCCCCGCATAATCCAAGCTGCGCCAGCCCGCCACCTGCCATCTCGCGCCAATCCGTCGTTGACGAATTAGCCCCAATGGGGCACAATGTTAAGATGCAGACGGTCGTCGAAACACGCCACTATGTCCCGCGTGCCGAAAAACTTCTGCTGGAGAACGAGCGGAATGAGCTTATCGATTTCTTGGCAACTCATCCCTTGCGGGGCGATGTTCTGGCGGGCACGGGAGGCATCCGCAAAGTTCGATTTTCGAGGAGCGGCAGAGGCAAAAGTGGTGGGGTGCGATGATCTATTATTATTACAGCGCCGAGAGGCCGATTTACCTGCTTGATATCTTCGGCAAAAATGAAAAGGCCAACCTGACGGGTAGTGGGTTAATTTGATGGTGTAGCGGCGAGTTTATCCGTCAGCCGACGGACCAAATGGCGGCGTAAAGCTGCCTCTACATCAAATTGACCCACTCCTCACAGCCCATGCCGCTACTTTAAGCCGGGCATTTGGGGTAGAATAAAAAATCGGGAGCTTCCCGATGCGGGGGGAGACTTCGGTGATTCAAACCGCGGCATGAAAACACCAATGCACAGCGCATCATCACGGGAAGGCCGGACCAAGAAACCACGGGGAAGTTGGAAGGCCATTTCAGCCGTCCTCGCATTGGCGGCGCTCGCCGCAGGAGGGGGCGCCCATCCCGCTCCGGCTCAACAAGCCACACCCGCTGTTGCGGCTGCCGCTGTCGTGGACGCCACCCATCCAGATGAAAAATCCCCACCCGAGAAGCCGGCGACTATTCGCGCCACCGTCGAACTGGTCAACGTTCCCGTGACCGCTTTGAATAAGCGCGGCATGCCGATTATTGATCTCAACCTGGAGGATTTCCAGGTATTTGAAGACGGGGTGGAGCAAAAAATCACCCACTTCGACCGGGAGACACGCACGCCGCTCCGCATCGGTTTGATCCTTGACGCCAGCAATGGCGCGCGCAGCCGGCTTGAGTATGAAAAGGAAGCGGCCAGCGAGTTTGCATACATGGCCCTGCGCAACGGTGGCACGAAGAACCAAATGTTCCTGGAGACTTTTGATGCTTCCAGCTCCATCCTCCAGGACTTTACCAACGACCCGGATCTTCTGAATGAAAAGGTCCAGGAGATTAAATCCGGCGGCGGCAAAGCCCTCTACGATGCCATCTACTTTGCTTGCCGGGAGAAGATGCGCAATAGCGGCCCGCCGGAAGAGACGCGGCGGATCTTATTCATTTTGAGCGATGGCTTGGATGTTCAGAGTCAGCACACGCTGGACCAAGCCGTTTCGATGGCCCGCATGACCGAAACCATGGTCTATACCATCGGCACGGCTGCCTATGGC
>JBEKAD010000671.1:0-3365 GCA_050018435.1 Terriglobia bacterium | reverse complement strand
AGTTCCGCGAGAGACTCAGGCATAGGAAATTTCCCTCCTCAACCTAGCGTAACATTACGCTAGGTTACGTGCCACAAAAAAAGAGAGCTGCCTGGTTCCCACTTTTATGTCGCGCACCCAAGGACGGCTCCTGACGCGCCTGACTAACGCTTTTGGCAAGAAGTAGATCGGCCTGAGTGCCGCTTACCTGCTGTGGTTTGGGTACTACAACTTTTGCCGCCTTAACCAATCCCTGCGTGACACCCCGGCCTTGGAAGCGGGGTGGACCACTCGCGTTTGGATGCTCGGAGAATTGCCGGAAGCCGCATAAATTAAGCTCTATCTTTCCTCTCATAGGTCACCGATCCGCCACCAGGATCGAATGACTTGCGCCCGCTTATCGTCTGGTAGCCTGTTCATACCGACCATTACGATTGAGCTAGTCTTGATTGTCCAACATAAATATATAATCATTGGCACTTGACAACAGAAGGATTCTGTATTACTGTTTATATTGCTTAGTGGGAGGGACTAAAGATGTTGTTCAAGCCACCAGACTTAGGCGATTCGGAGTTTGCGGTCATCAAGAAGATTGATGCGATGCGCAAATCTCTAAAGTACGCGATCAGTTCTCCTATGAGATGGTATGGAGTACTCCGTCAAGCCACATTCGCCCGCAACATCCGACATTCAACGGGCATTGAGGGAATTAATGTTACTAGAGATGACGCAATGGCCGCAGTAGAAAACGAGGAGCCAATCGACGCTGGAAAGGCAAATTGGCTTGCCACTGTGGGCTACCGAAACGCGATGACATATGCTCGGGGACTTGCGGACGATCCTCATTTTACCTATAGCGAAGGACTGATCCGCAGCTTGCATTTCATGATGATGCAGCACGATTTGGGAAAAAAACCGGGCCGTTATAGGCCAGGCCTGATTTTTATCCACGACGAAAGTAAGCAGCAAAGGGTATGCGAGGGTCCCGAGGCTGATTTAGTTCCCTCGCTCATGGGGGAAGTGGTTGATTCTTTAAATGAAGCGTCCAATGTCCCGGTCAAGGTACGGGCCGCGATGGGGCATTTGAATCTAGTGATGATTCATCCGTTTTCTGACGGGAACGGCAGGATGGCAAGATGTCTTGAGACCCTGATTCTGGGAAGGGAACAGATTATCGAGCCTCCATTTTGCAGTATTGAAGAGTATCTTGGCAGGTTCACACGGGAATACTTCGACGTGTTAGCTGAAGTTGGCCGAGGTTCATGGAATCCTGGAAACAACTGCCTAGCCTGGATTAGATTCAATTTGGTGGCTCATTACCGCCAAGCCTCTTGGCTACTCCAGCGCAATCGCATGACTCAGCGCGTATGGAACGAAATTGAGGAGATTGTCACTCAGCGAGGATTGCCTGATAGGGTTACAACAGCGCTGGTCAATGCCGCATTCGGATACCGCATCCGCAATTCGTCGTATAGGACGTATGCCGATGTGTCCGAACAGGTATCTAGTCGAGATCTTAAACTTCTTGTGGACAAGGGGTTGCTCGTTGCGACCGGACATACGAGAGGAAGATTATATTTAAGGTCGGCTTCTCTGGAAGAAATCTGCCGCCGCAATTATGAGGAAAGAACCAACGTAGATCCGTTCCTGGAGCGGTAACCGGTACCGGTTTGACCCCAAGCCTCTCAGATAGGGCTAAAACTATGATCTCCTCGCTGGACGAAGCAATGTCACTCCTCAGTAAGTGGAAAGCGGAGGGGGCGTCAATAGTGCTGTTCATGTCAGATGGTCCGCCCGATGACCCGGAGTCGTTCTTCTTTAGCATTACGGGAGGCGTCAGGGGACTCTCAGCCTCGTGGGTTGAGGTCTCAAGGGGAACCAATTGCTGCCGCTTGCGGTTAAACCTGCCAGGAACAACCTTTCACTACGTAGAATCGCGAGATCCAGGGCTTCTAATAGGAGATCGCGACCGAGAGGACGCCGAGCGACTGTTCGAAGGCTGTTTATCGGTGAGTTATGATGACGGAACTTTTTGTGTTTTCAACGTGCTGCGGGAAGGGACCCGCAATGATTGGGAGTAATGGCAAGGCCTTTATGTGGGTTTAATTCCTCTCCATATTTCCCCCGTGCGGGTGAGGGGGATGGGCATGGGTTCGCTCCAGGTCAAGCCGCGTTCGATGCTGGCGAGCGCGGCGGCTTGATCCTGCGTTAGCCACAGGAGGAGGTTTCCGTTCGGTTTAAGGCACTGCGCGGCCATGGGGACGAGCCCCTCCAGATTCCCGACGGCCCGCATGGTGGCAAAGTCGAAAGCCGGCGCGGGAGTAGCGCGGACCAAATCTTCCAGGCGCTCGCCACGCACCTGGACTTGGCGGAATCCACAGGCGCGGGCAGCTTCCTTAAGGAAGGCTCGCTTCTTGGCTACCGGCTCGAGCAGGGTGACGGGGATCCCCGGGAAAGCAATTTTCAGGGCCAAGCCGGGGAAGCCGGCGCCACTGCCGATGTCGAGCAGGTCGCCGTGAAGCTGCACGTTCCGGGCGAGGAAGAGGCTTTCGCCGAAATGGCGCGTCACACACTCTTCCGGGTCGCGGATCGCGGTGAGGTTGATTTTCTGATTCCAGCGGAGAAGCAGGTGAAGATAGGCGAGGATTTGGTCCGCCTGGGTGGATGAGAGGTCCAGGGCAAAGGGTTCGAGGAGTTGACGGAGGCGAGATTCATCGAGCACGGGAGGGATTGTAGAGAGTTCCTCGCCGGGACGCAAGGTAAGAACCAATCCGAAAGGGGGGGGAGTTCATAGACATGTTTCACGTGGAACATGTGCCTATATGTGGAGTGAAGCAAACATCTGAAATACTCGTCCGCAGTCGCTCATGTCGCTTTGCCACACCCCGAAGCACGAAAATAGGCGCCCCGCCCCGAGAAATGCACTTGCTGAAAATAAAGCACTTAGCGCCTGTTTTCGGAGCAGATATCATGAGCCTTCGGCTCGCCACGAAAGATGAAAATGCTCCGGCTGATTCCCCTCCTTGATTAGGCTGATCGTGTCCCACATCTTTTGCTGGACACCGGGGGTGCTGATGCTGCTGATGCCCAATCGAGCCCCAAACGGGCGAACTACCTCAGCCCAGGCCAACGGCCTGGGTCCGAGAATCCCTACGCACCTTGCCGCAAGCCCTGAAAGGGCGAAGTAGCGTTCGAGGATGCACGCGGACGGTCGCCGAGGCTGAGTCGGTGGCCTTGATCACGCCCCTTCAGGGCTGGAGAATGGAAAATGGGGTGACCTTCCTACCCCAGGCCGCTGGCCTGGGCTTTGCTAGGTCGCCCCTTTGGGGCTGAATGCGCGCACCCGCGGCGTCCAGCAGAAGATGTGGGACACGATCAGTTGATTA
>JBEKAD010000670.1:0-3377 GCA_050018435.1 Terriglobia bacterium | reverse complement strand
AATTAAGAGCCATGTCAAGGAAAATCTTATATTTACATGACTACAATATGTCGCACAAATTCCGCTAACCCTCTCGGATACAAAGACTTCAATTAATTACCGCGGGGAAGATCCGCCCGATGGCCCGATCACCCGATCACCGGATCACCCGATGACCCGTTGGCCACCAGGGCGCGGTCGACGGGCAATTCGATCACAAACTTGGTCCCGGTGGGGAAGTTTTCCTCCACGCGGATCGAGCCGTGGTGTTCCGCGATGATGCGATTGACAATTGCCAAGCCCAGGCCGGTCCCGGAACGCTTGGTGGAGAAATAGGGGAGGAAGAGCCGTTCCTTGGCCTCCGGAGTGATTCCCGGCCCGCTATCTTCGATGGTGATTTCCACCACATCGCGATCCGGGGCGAGCGTACTACGCACCCAGATTTCCTTGCGCAAAGACTGCTCCAAGGCTTCGGCGGCATTATCAATGAGATTCACCACCACGCGCTTCATCTGGTCCGGGTCAGCCTGCACAATCGGCAAATCGGGTGAGAGATCGCGCTGCAACGAGATGCCATTCAAACGTCCGGCGAATACGTTCAAGGCATCTTCCAGAATATTGTTGATTTGCGCGGGCGCCGGCTTGGAGGCCGGGAAGCGGGCAAAGGCGGTGAATTCATCGACCAGCGTCTTCAAAGTGCCAATCTCGCGTCCAATCAGCTTGGCGCTGTCGCCGAGGGCCGCCAGCAATTCTTGCGGAGGCGATTCCGTGTCCATCCGCTCCAGCAGCCGCAGGATGCGCTCGGTGGAAAGCTGAATGGGGGTGAGCGGATTCTTGATTTCGTGGGCGATGCGGCGGGCGACCTCTTGCCAGGCCGCCGAACGCTGCGAGCGCAGGACCTCCGCCAAGTCTTCCAACACCAGGACGGAACCCACGCGTCCGTGCCGGGCCCGAACGGAAGAGACGGTCAGCGCCATGAAGGCGCGTCGTCCTCCCAGGTCAAGGTCCATCTGCTGAGTTACCACCCCCTGGCGCGCCGCCCGCCGGAACATGCGGGCAATTTCCCGCGCGTCTTCGGCGGAGAAGAGGTCGGTCAGGACGCGTGCGGACTGCGTGCGAGGCCGTCCGAACAGCCGCTCGGCGGTGGAATTCAAGCGCGTGATCTGGCCCTGCGGGTCGAAAGAAATGACGCCGGTGGGAATGTTCTCGAGGATGGCTTCGATGGTGTTGCCACGCTCTTCCAATTGGCGATTGGCTTGCTGGAGGTTCAACGAGGCCTGCTCGATGGCGCGCCGGTTTTCGAGAAGTTGTTGGGTCATCTGATTGAAGGAATGAACCAACACCCCGAGTTCGTCGTCCGCCCGCGCCGCGACTTGGAAACCCAAGTTGCCTTGCGCCACCTCGTGCGTGGCGTTCGCCAGCGCCTGGATGGGAATGGTGACCTGCTTGGAAAAGAAAAGGGCGAACCATGTGGCCATGAAAAGGATGAGCAGCGTCAGCAACCAGAGCATCGACACATAAATGCGCTTTTCGGCTTTTCGGCGGTGGCTCAGCTCGTTGTACTTTTGCGTTTCCCGCTGAATCTCACTGGAAATTCGGGTCAGTTTCGAAGGCAGGCGCATGATGCCGGCGACCGTGCCCAAGCGGGCGCCGGAATTATCGAGAATCGGGTCGATGGAGATGAAAAGCTCATATTCGCCCGCGGACCAGCGTCCATCCAGGCCGTTGGGGGGCAGCTTGCCGCCGAAGATTTGCGGGAAGTAGCGGGCGATCACCGACGGATCAGGCCAGGGGTCACCGGCCTGCGCCAGCAGTTGCCCGGAGGAGTCGAAACACATGGCGGCCAGAGTCCCCGGGTCGGCCGCCACCTCCTGCGTCACCATGCGCGCCACCAGGGGCGTTTGGTGATTCTTCATGGCCTGGATCATGTCTTCACTCTGTGCGAGATAGCTGGAGATGTGATCGGCGCGCTGCCTGGCTTGCAGTTCAAGTTGGCGGACCAACTCTTCGGAGTCCTGGCGAATCAGGTCGAGTGGAACGCTGAACCACTTGTCGATGGTTCGATTCAACAAACCATAGGCAAAGATGAAAAGGAAGATGACCGGGACCAGCGAGAGGCCGAGGAAGGCCACCACCATTTTCGTCTTGAAGCGCGAACCCAATTGCTGTTGCTGCCGCTCGAAGTAGAGCTTCAGCAGAATGCGCAGCAGGATGAGGGCAAAGATGACGAAGGCCAGGAAAATGACGGTGGAAAGAGCCAGGAGCAGGATGGTTTCTTCCGAACTACTGGGGCGGATGAAGGTCAGGTTCAGTGACGCCTGGCTCCAATCCAGGAAAGCGAGGATCGGAACAAGGATCAGCAGGACAATCAGGAGGATCTTCCGGCGATGGGCAGGGTCGGGGTTCATGTTCGAAACTCGAAACTCGAAAATCGAAACTCGAAATTCGGGCCAAAAATCGAGTCTCATCCACTCGTCGAAACCGCAATTCGAGATTCGAAACCCGAGCGACGCTCCGAGTTTCGAGTTTCGAATTTCGAGTTTCGAACAAGGAATTTGCCCAAGGGGCATTCCTCACAGTGCGCCACATTCCGGTGGCAAAAGCGTTTGGCCGTCTCGACCAGCAAGGCGTGAAATTCATTGAACAGCGCTTCGTCCGGCGGCAGATGCTGGTGAAGGAAATGTTGCGCGGAAGGGTAATCTGCCGTGGGGGAAAGAAGATGGTGGCGCGAAAGGACGCGGCGCGTGTAAGCATCCGCAACAAACACGGGCTGCCGCCCGGAATAGAGCAAAATGGCGTCGGCGGTTTCCGGGCCGATTCCTTTGAGCGCCAGAAGCTGTGCGCGGGCGCGAGCGGCGCCCAGAGAAAAAAGCGAGTCTAAAGAGCCTCCATGAGCCTGCTCGATCCAGTTGGCAAAATGGTGAAAGGTCTGGGCCTTTTGCCGGTAAAAACCCGCCGGCCGAATCATCTGCTCCAACTCGCGCAACGAGATTTGGCGCAAAGGCCGCCCTGTGAGCAGGCCCCCCTTGCGGAGATTCTTCAAGGCCAATGTCGCATTCCGCCAAGTGGTATTCTGGGTAAGGATAGCACCCCAGATCACTTCCCAGCGCGTTCGAGCCGGCCACCACCCTTGCGGCCCGAAGCTTTCCAGAAGTGTCGCGTAGAAGCGGCGGAGGATTTCACCCGGCGCCGCCTCGCCTTGCTCACCCGTTAAGCGCATATTTTCAAAAGCTATACTGGGCTTGGCTCAAAGTCAAGGCAAGCCGGAGCGGGGTTCAGGGTGAATTTGTTCCGGCCTTCAAATGCCATTAGCCTTAAACATTTATAACTTGTTCTGGACAACTCTGTCGTGATGCTGTATTCTCCCGGATGGAGGATGTGGAAAGCCCGAGCTGTAC
>JBEKAD010000669.1:0-3382 GCA_050018435.1 Terriglobia bacterium | reverse complement strand
TCGAGAACCTCGACTATGTGCTTCTGGGACGGCGGCCCTTCACCACGCAGATCAACGCCGCGGTGAATCTCGAAAACCTCTACGACCTCTCGGAACTGGCGGAGTTCTGCAAGCAACGCGACCTGGTGCTGCACCCGGAGGCGGTCCACAACGTCATGCGCGACGGGGAACTGCTGCCCGACGCGGAATTGCACGGGAAAGACCTCGATACGGTGGAATTGTTTCTGCGCGAACTCCGCATGTCTTATCCCGAGAACGTCCGCTTTTATACTCACTATTACACCTTCTATCGCATGGGGGGGTTCGGGCTGAAGTTTCCCTGCCGGCATCCTTCCAAGCTCATTTCCATGAAGCCTGATGGCTCCATCCACTTGCCCTGCGCGTTCGTAACCTTGCACAAGTCGCAGGCGCCCCTGCGGGAAATTTTCGCGTCGGAAGCGGCGAAGAAAATCATCGCCCAGGAAGCAACTTTGTGGGACTTCTGCAAGGGGTGTAAGATTGGCTGTCCCTATGAAGTGAGCGCCTTTACCAACAGCCCCATGCTGGCGCTCGAGTCCGGGCTGAACTTTCTGCGAATTCTTTGAGGAGGCAGAAGCTAGAAGTTAGAAGCTAGAAGTGAGAATTCAGAAGCGCGAAGCCCGGAGGTTGATCGCTTCCTCCTAGGAGCCTGTCGGAGATAAGAGTTCTTCGACGAAGAATCAACAACTTAGAAGCATTGGCAAGTCGCTAAGTTGTTGATTCTACATACGGCAAAATCTATCTCCGACAGGCTCCTAGCTTCTCACTTCTAGCTTCTAACTTCATCGAAGCTAACATGGTCTTGACCCCAGTGCTCATCATTGCCGCAGTTGGGCTGGCGTTTGGCCTGTGGTTCTGGTGGGCTTGCGCGGAGCCCTCTTCGACCTTCTTCCGCCCGGTGCTGATCCGGGGCCCGCAAGAAGGCAAGTGCATATCCCTGACTTTCGATGACGGGCCGGCGGAGCAGTTTACCGAACAGGTCCTCGAGATCCTGCGCGAGCACCAAGTCCCCGCCACGTTTTTCGTTTGCGGGCGGAACGTGGAAAAGCATCCCGACTTGCTTCGCCGCATCGTTGCCGAGGGGCATGAGGTTGGAAATCACACCTATTCGCACTTGTTTGTTTACTTCAAGTCCCGGCGGCGGATCGCCGAGGAGATCGATCGCACCCAGGCGATCATCGAGAAGGTCATCGGTTTCCGCCCCACCATCTTTCGGCCGCCTTATGGAGCGCGCTGGTTCGGGCTGGTACCAACGTTGTTGGACCGGGGCATGCACCTGATCCTCTGGTCCGCCACCGGGTACGATTGGCGGAAAGACGCGCAGGGAATCACCAAGGCGGCATTGCGAGAACTCAAGCCCGGCGCCGTCATCCTGCTGCACGACGGGCGGGAGACGCGTCCCGCCGCCGAAATCGACCGCTCGCGCACCGTCTTGGCTTTGCCTGCTTTCATCGCCGGCGCCCGCCAGCGGGGGTACACCTTTGCCCCTCTTAAGGATTTCCTACCCTCCACCTAACCTCACTTGCATGTGGCATTTTGCACCAGATTGGGACTTTTGGGCTTTACAATCCCTTATGAGCTATGTTTATCTATTCACAAGGGCTTAGCGTGGTTGTGATTCTCGAAAGGCCCCGCGATTCAGCATTGGATCGATTTCGGACAATAAGCCCCAGACATGTGGCAATATGCCACACCCAGGGATACGTATTTTTGTGAATTCCCCCCCTCTCTACCCGTGTCATTAGCAACTTCTAATCAAATCAATGGGTTATGGATGCGGACACAACTTGGCCCCCACATTGCCTAGGGGAGGACTGGTGTTTTGACAGCCATGGACAAGATTCTTGTCGTTGATGACGATCAGGAAAGCCGCGACCTCCTTTGTGAGGTTTTGGAGGCGAATGGCTACGCCCCTCATGCGGTGGCGGATGGGTTGGCTGCGCGCGAGGTTCTGAGCCGTGATGTCGAATACCGAATTGTCATCGCGGATCTTCAAATGCCGCAAGAATCCGGTTTGGAACTCCTCCGTAAATTACGCCAACAGAATTCCAAGCACGAAATCATTCTGATGTCGTCCTTCATGAGCGGCGCGGAAAAGAAAGCGGCGAAGGCGCTAGGTGCACATGCCCTGCTTGAGAAACCCTTCCAGCTTACGGAATTGTTGCAGACGGTAGCCGAGCTCGCGGCGCAGAATTCAGTCGGTATCTCTTCGTAAAGAAGTTTGCGGCAACGGCTGGCATCCAATCTCATCAGGATAAGGAGTGAAGATGGACGTTTCAGAGAAAGTCATCGAGATCATCGCACGAGAGCAACACCTGGACGTGACCAAGATCACGCTGGACTCGACCTTTGCGGAACTCGGCATCGATTCGCTGGACGGCGTGAATATCCTTTTCGCCTTGGAAGAAGAATTCAAGCTCGATATCCCCGACACGGTCGCCCAGAACATGAAGAGTGTTCGCCAAGTGGTGGACAGTCTCACCCGCGTGATCGAAGGCAAAGACGTGTCGGATTTGGTGGCCATGGCCAAAGGCGAACCTTCCGCCACCCTCAGCTAATCCACGGCATTCTAAGGGGCCCACCGTGAGGAGAGTTGTCGTCACCGGGATTGGAGTCTTTGCCTCCACCGGTAAAAATGCCGAAAGTTTCTTTAAGAGACTGGTAGAGGGGCGGTCAGCGATCCGCCGTATCCAGCAATTTGACCCTACCGCGTTGAGTGTGCAGATCGCCGCGGAAATCCCCGATTATGATCCTCTGCAATATTTCCCGGCCAAGCGCCTCGACTTGCTGGATCGCTTCAGTCAGTTTGGCTTGCTCGCTGCCAAGGAAGCCATGGATTCCAGTGGCATCCAAATTCGGGATGAGGAGCGGCCGCGTTTTGGGGTGGTGACGGGCACCGGCATGGGTGGTGCCAGCACGTTTGAATCTGGCTATTTCAAGCTTTTCGCGGAGCAAGCGACGCGCCTGCATCCTTTTACCATCCCCAAGATCATGCACAATGCGGCCACTTCACAAATCTGCATGGAGTTCGGCGCACAGGGCCCGGCGCTCACCACCGCCACTGCGTGCTCTTCCTCCGGGCACGCCATCGGGGAAGCCTTTCACCTCATCAAATTTGGAATGGCCGATTTGATGTTGACCGGGGGGACCGAAGCTCCGCTTACCTTTGGGATGATCCGCTCGTGGGAATCGGTGCGAGTCCTGGCCACCGGCAATGGCGATCCCAGCAAGGCTTGCCGGCCCTTTTCCGCCGACCGCGAGGGCTTGGTGATGGGGGAGGGGGCGGCGATGCTTCTGCTCGAAGAACTCGAGCACGCCCAGCGGCGCGGGGCCAGGATTTATGGAGAAATTTCGGGTTTCGGCA
>JBEKAD010000668.1:0-3408 GCA_050018435.1 Terriglobia bacterium | reverse complement strand
GAAGCACGCGCCTTGGCAGAAAAAATAACACTTCTCAACGCCAGTGAAGGATACCTGGCCCACGCAAAGCTCGCGGAGCTGGAAAAGAATCCGGCCCAGGTGGAAGCATACTTTTTGAAAGCGGTGCAAGCCAACCCCAAGAATTACGGTGCGCTTACGGCGCTCGCGAAGTTTTACAGTCAGCCTCCCCACGCAAAATATGATGAGGCCACGAAACACGCCCAATACGCCTTGCAGCTCGATCCCATGCAAATTGGGGCGCACTGGATCCTCGCGCGGGTTTTCGCCCTCCAGGAACGGTGGGGCGATCTTGAGCCAATCCTTGCCACCTCAGAAAAAAACGTTCCTGATGACCTGTGCCCGTTTTATGAAGCTGCCCAGGCATTATTGGAAATCGGCAAGGAGTTTCCGAGAGCTGACGGCTTCGCGAAGAAATACCTTTCGCAGGAGCCGGAGGGCGAGGAGCCGGACAACGCCGAGGCGCACCGGTTGTTGGGACTCTTGTTCGAGAGGGAAGGCCGGAACGCCGAAGCCCGCGCGGAAATTCAGACCGCCCTCCGCCTCAGGCCCAACTTCAAAGCTGCGAAGGACGATCTAAAGAGATTGGACAACTGACAGGCCGGCGCGTCTCATGACGATTTCCTTCGCCGAACCAAGTGAACCAGAAGCAGCACCACCGCGCAACCTCCAATGATTGCTAGAGCGATGCGGTCCATTCGGCTCACGAAGCTGACCAGCTTGCCCCAACTGCTCCCAAACAGAAAACCCACGTAACCGATGACGAGTGCCCAGCAAACCGCACCCGCGAAACTAAAAAACAGAAAGATCGAAAAGGGCATGCGCAAAACACCGGCCAGAATTCCTGCAAATACGCGCAAGCCCGTAATGAAACGTGCCGCAAAGACTGCCCATTGACCGTACTTGAGAAACTTCTTTTGGGCATCATCGTACCGCTTCCGAAGCCGGGGGAAACGCCTCAGAAAACGATTGACGACAGAAGTGCCGCCGTACCGGCCAAGCAAGAAGCCAAGACTGGCGCCGGTTGTGGCCCCGGCAATGGCGGTAAGAATCGTCGGCAGGATGTGGATCTTGCCATGATAGGCGAGAAAGCCGGCAAACAAAAGTACTGTCTCACCGGGAATAGGGAAGCCCAGGTTTTCCAACATCACACCGAAGAAGACTACCCAGTACCCGTAGCGGGCGAAGAAGTCAGACAATAGTTGGAAAATTGAATTGGCCACGACTTCCGCGATTATGCACGAAGTTGAGCTTTCCCCCCAGAGGATTCTGCGCCTATGGAGGGGCACATAAGATAGTGACCGTTCTCGAGTAGCGCCGGCATCCTGCCGGCACCGGAAAATGCCGCCGGGACGGCGGCGCTACAAAAAAGGGGCGGGCCAGGCCGACCGCCGAACAACGACTTCCCATTCCTCCATCCCCCCGGTAGCGCCGCCATCGCCGCCTTGCTTCCCCGCGCCTCATTCGCGAATCACTCACTCGCGGCGATGGCTGGAGAAATTAGTGGTACCCTACCATGCGGTTTCGCAAAGCCAACACGCAGAGAACGGCGGGCAGAGGTGGGCGCGAAACCGGGGAGGAATCATCATGATGGATGTACGTGAATTCGGCGACAGGGTGGCGGTGGTAACGGGCGGGAGCGAAGGCATCGGATACGATTTCTGCCGCATCCTTTGTGAGGTTGGCTGCGAGGTCTATTTCTGTTCCCGCAATGCCGAGAAGGGTCAATTGGCCGCCAAAGCTCTGGGGAGGCGCGCCCATTACTATCAGACCGACCTGACGGCACCGGACCAGATCAAGGCTTTCGCGGCCTATGTGCGCGAATTAGCAGGGCGTATCGATTACCTCGTCAATAATGCCGCGAATGATGACAGGATTAAGTTTGATGACCTTACGGTCGGGGAGTGTGACCGTATGTGGGCCTTGAACTTGCGATCCTTCTTGCTCATGTCCAGAGCTTGCCTCGAGCTCCTGAGAAACGGAGAAGGCAAGAGTATAGTCAACATCAGCACTTCCAATTACATGTTCGGCCTTGAACCCTTTACGATTTATAACGCCACCAAGAGCGGGATCCTTGGATTCACACGATCACTGGCGCGCGAACTGGGGAAGGAGGGGATCCGGGTGAACATGATCAGCCCGGGATGGATCATGACGGAAAAACAACTCCGCAAATACGTGACGGAGGAAGACAAACAAACGCTGCTTCGCGAGCAATGCGTCAAACACTTGATTGAGGCTAAGCACGTTTCCCCCGTCATGCTCTTCCTGCTGAGTTCCGCTGCGTGCGCGATGAGCGGTCAGAACCTGGTGGTCGATGGTGGAAGATACTTTCAGTAGGTCTGGGTAGTGGGTCAATTTGATGTAGAGGCGGCTTTACGCCGCCATTGGGTCCGTCAGTTGACGGATAAACTCGCCGCTACAACATCAAATTGACCCCCTACCTAGCCCTGTCGGAATTTGACAAGCCCGTAAGCATGGTTTAATCTGGTATTCGAGGACTCCACTGTCCGGGCTGAGTTGCGAGACATCCCAAACTTTGCCGAAGGCGGCGCCGCCGACCGGCGGTGGTTTCTCTTCCTAAGGGAAGAGGAGGTGGCGTACCTTCGATACTTTCAGTACGAGAGGAGGAGTTATGCCGTTCACACTACCCGCGCTGCCATACGCTCCCGATGCCCTGGAGCCTTCCATCGACAAGCTGACGATGGAAATCCACCACGGGAAACACCACAACGCCTATGTGACCAACCTGAATAAAGCCCTTGAACCCGCGCCCGAATTGGCTAACAAGAGTCTCGAGGAGTTGCTCGCCAATAACGGCGCCATTGTCCCCGAATCGATCCGCACCGCCGTCCGCAACAACGGTGGCGGACACTATAACCACTGCATCTACTGGCAAATCATGGGCCCCAACGCCGGCGGGCAACCCCACGGAGCGCTTGCCGAGGGCATCAAAAGCGCTTTCGGTGACTTCCACAACTTTAAAGAGAAACTGAGTGCAGCCGCGATGGGCCGCTTCGGCTCCGGATGGGCTTGGCTCGTCGCCTACGGCGGCAAGCTCGACATCTACTCCACCGCCAACCAGGATAGTCCGGTTTCGGAAGGCAAATTCCCCCTCCTGGCCCTCGATGTCTGGGAGCATGCTTACTACCTAAAGTATCAGAATCGGCGGGCTGAGTACGTTGGCGCTTGGTGGAATGTTGTGAACTGGGCCGAGGTCGAAAAGCGATTTCACGCTGTAAAGTAAACACGCGAATTGAATTGAACCTACCACCCTCGCCCCCTTGGGGGAGAGGGTGGCCCGCAGCCGGCGCTTTCTCCAGCCGGGGCGGGCCGGGTGTGGGGGTCACCCAGGAACAAATTGAGAATTAATTTCCTGAACCCCATCAT
>JBEKAD010000667.1:0-3409 GCA_050018435.1 Terriglobia bacterium | reverse complement strand
ACCCTGGGCTTGGCGGCGATCGGCAAGTTCCCCTGGAGCGCCGTGCCCAAGTACCTGGCGGCGCAATTCCTGGGAGCCTTCCTCGGCGCGGTCGTCGTGTGGCTCGCTTATCTTGCGCATTGGCCCGCGACGGAAGATCGGGGCGCGAAACTCGGAGTCTTTTCCACCGCGCCCGCCATTCGCCACTTGCCCATGAATCTGGTCACCGAAATCATCGGTACGTTTGTCCTGATGTTTGGCGTGCTCGCCATCGTGGCCAACACTGCTCCCGCACAAAGCGGCCTCACACCACTGCTGATAGGATTTCTCGTCTGGTCGATCGGCCTGTCGCTCGGCGCGCCCACCGGCTACGCCATCAATCCCGCGCGCGACCTCGGGCCGCGCCTTGCCCACGCGCTGCTGCCCATCGCGGGCAAGGGCGGTTCCGACTGGAGCTATTCCTGGGTGCCGGTCGTGGGACCGATCATCGGCAGCCTTCTCGGGGCAGTTGCCTATGTAGGGATATTCGGATCCTAAGTTGTAATCCGTCCGTGGTCCGTAGTCCGTTGTCCGTCGTCGCCCGCGAGTGACCAGCGACCAGCTACGGGCAATGACCAGACGGTGCTCGTCTTGCAAGAAAAGGGCCTGCATCCAAGGACACGCGATGTCGTGAATGGGCCACGGACAACGGACTACGAACCACGGACATCCTCCCGGTTGACGATGAACCTTCGTCCTGAATTCCAAATCGAAGTGGGCGGCCGCAAGGTCATGATGGGCGCTCGCACCCTCATCATGGGCGTGCTCAACGTTACTCCGGATTCTTTCTCCGATGGCGGGCGTTACTTTGACCCGCTTCGTGCCGTCGAGCGCGGGATGGAGCTGGCCCGCCAGGGGGCCGATTGGATCGACGTGGGCGGCGAGTCCACGCGGCCGGGAGCGCAACCTGTGACTGCGGAGGAAGAGCTTCGGCGCGTGCTGCCCGTCATCCGCGGCCTGCGGCGCAAGCTGCCTCGCGTTCCGATCTCCATTGACACGACCAAGGCGGAAGTTGCCGAGCAAGCTCTTCACTCCGGTGCGAATATTCTGAATGACGTCAGTGGCCTGCGCTTTGACCTGCGCCTTGCGGAAATCGCGCGCCGGTACCACGCGCCGCTTATCCTGATGCACCTGCGCGGCCGGCCCGAGATGATGCAGCAGAAGCCCTTCGCGCGGGACATTTGGCGCTCGCTCACGAAGGGCTTTGAAACATCGATCCGCCGCGCCCTTGCCGCCGGGGTGGAGCGCTCGCAGCTCATCCTCGATCCCGGCCTGGGCTTCGGCAAGTCGCGCCGGCAAAATTATGAGATTCTCGCCGGCCTCGAAAAACTTCAACATTTCCACTTTCCCCTTCTCATCGGCGCCTCGCGCAAATCCTTCGTGCAAGCCATCGTCGCAGGTGAAGGGCTCGATCCTTCGCAAGCGCAGCGTCTTGGGGCTGGTTACTGGCCGATCGCAGGGACGCACCGCGATGAATCGAACCGCCGCCGCCGCGCGCCCAAAAAAAACTCTGCTTTCCTCCTGACGGGTGATGCCGCCGCCGTGGTCGCCGCCATCCTGGGCGGCGCTCACATCGTGCGCGTTCACGACCCCGAAACAATCCTCCCCGCCGTGCGCGTTGCCGACGCATTGCTCGCCACGCTTCGTTAGCGGGGATTTCTCACCGCGGGTTTGGAAGGGCGGGGCTTTAGCCCCGCCGTCACAAGGCCCCCTGATTATTCCCCTGCCCCGCGCAGCCCCGATGCATCGGGGCTGCGCGGGGCGCGGGACGGACAGAAGATTGATAGCCGCGTCTGCGGCGGGGCTGAAGCCCCGCCCTTCCGGCTGCTCGATGAGAACAGCTCGGGCTGGTGAGAAATTCCGATTAGTGCGGCTACCATTTGAGCACATAAAATCGGCGCTACAAGAGCAAGCTGACCCATTGCGCAACTTTCCGTCTGTGGCGCGGGTCGAGTATTATTCTGATATGCACCTGGTGCGATGCTCGCCATTTCGGCGAATTCTCTTCCTGGCGGTCCTGCTGGCATGGGGGCCCCCTGCGGCGCCGGCAGGGGAGCGGCCCGTGCCGGCGGGAACGGACGGACCTCCCTCGGTCATCCTCATTTCCGTCGACACGCTGCGCGCCGACCATCTTAGTTGTTACGGCTACTCGCGGCTGCGAACGCCGCACATCGACTCGCTCGAGCGCGGCGGCACGCTCTTCGCCGAGATCAGCAGTCAGGCGCCCATCACCTTGCCTTCGCACGTGTCGCTGTTCACCTCCACCTATCCCTTTGCCAACGGCATCCGGGAGAATGCCCAGGTCTTGCCGCCCGGAGCCGTGACGCTCGCCACGGTCCTCGCCGCGCATGGTTACAACACCGCGGCCTTCATTGGGGGATATTTTCTCGAGCGCCGATACGGCTTGGCGCAGGGATTCCAAACCTACGACAGCCCCTTTGACACGCGCGTCATCAAGGGCGCGCTCGACCTGAAGCGTCCCGCATCCCAGGTGCTCGATGGCGCGGAACATTGGCTCAGGCAGAATTCCGGCCGCCCCTTCCTGCTCTTCGTACACCTGTTTGATCTTCACCTGCCCTACGACGCGCCCGCCGCCTACCGCGCCCGCGCCCCTCAAAGCGAGTACGACCAGGAACTGGCTTACGTGGATGACTCGCTGGGGGGCTTTTTTGAATTCCTGGCGCAGTCGGGGCTGGACCGCCGCGCGCTGGTGGTGCTGTTCTCCGATCATGGCGAGAGCCTGGGCGACCACGGCGAAAACACCCACGGGTATTTCATTTATCGCAGCACGCTGCACGTGCCGCTCCTCTTCCATTGGCCGCAAGCGGAGAAGAACGGAAACTCGAAACTGGAAACTGGAAATTCGCCGCGAGCTTCCAGTTTCCAGTTTCCAGTTTCTTCTTCCGATTACCTGGCGCGTGTAGAAGCTCCTGCCGGGCTGATTGACGTTGCGCCCACCGTGCTGAGTTTCCTGGGAATTCAGTCGCCGGCAAACTTTTGCGGTCACAGCCTGCTGGGGTTCGCCAAGGGCGGGAATTCGCCGCCGCGCGACGTCTACGGCGAGAGCTTCTACGCCCACGACAAATTTGGATGGGCCGCGCTGCGCAGCCTGCGCCGGGGAGATTATCAATACATTGACGCTCCTCACCCGGAGCTTTACGACCTGAAGCGCGATCCCGCCGAGCTGCACAATCTCTTGCCTGGTCAAACGGCGCTCGCCGCATCTTACCGCGAGCGGTTGGCAGCGCTGGTCGCAACCTACCGTTCCGTGCCGGCGGCGGCCGGCCAAACGGCCACGGCCGTCGCGCCGGGGGCCGCCGAGCCTTTGCGCTCGCTCGGCTACCTGGAGATCACTTCGCCCCACGCCGCTTTCGACGATTCCGGAATCGAT
>JBEKAD010000666.1:0-3410 GCA_050018435.1 Terriglobia bacterium | reverse complement strand
TGAGCGAGAAGGCATGGGACGAAATGATGGCAGTCAATCTCAAGGGTGTTTATTCGGTCATCCACCACGCCGTCCCACACATGATCCGTCGGGGTGGCGGCCGCATCATCGTGGTATCCTCCACCGCCGGCCAGCGGGGCGAGGCTTTTCATACTCATTACGCGGCGACCAAAGGAGGAGTAATCAGCTTGGTCAAAGGCCTCTCCACAGAGCTTGCCCCGCATCATATCCTTGTGAATTGTGTGGCGCCGGGGTGGATCGAAACGGACATGGCACGGCCGGTTCTGAAGGACCGTCGCTTGCGCCGCCACGCCATCTCCGTCATTCCGCTCCGACGGTTCGGTCGCCCGGAAGAGGTGGCCATGCCCATCCTCTTTCTCGCCTCTTCGCTTGCCACCTACATGACCGGAGAGGTGGTCAACATCAATGGAGGAAACGTTCTCTGTGGTTAAATCGCTTCACACCAAGGTTCTTCGCATTCTTGGGGCATTCGCCATAGCGATTTGCGTGATCCCCGGCACGCTCCCGGCACAACAGGCCGCAGCCCGTCAACTTTCCCGGAACGTGGACCCCCAAGCGCGCCAAATGCTGGACCGAGCCATTCAGGCGATGGGCGGCCAAGCTTTCTTAAACGCCAGATCCCTGACCACGAAGGGCCGCATCTTTCTTTTCCAGGACGGCGCCACCGCCGGCGTGGAACCCTACCAGAGTTGGGTGCTGTACCCTGACAAGCGCCGCTTTTCGTATGGAAAGACCAAACCGGTCATCCAGATCTTCAACGGTGACAAGGCTTGGGAACTCGATCGTATGGGACTAATGGCGCTTCCCGATCGGGAACTGCAAAACTGGATCCGCTCAAATCGCTACAGTATTGAGAACCTGTTGCGCTTGCGCATCAAGGAACCCGGCGTGCTCATCCAAATCGGCAAGGTTGACTTTGTGGATAATGTGCCAACCCAGGGCCTTGAGATCATTGCGCCGGGAGGGACCAGCGTGCGCCTGGATTTGCACCGGGAAACGTTCGTCCCTTCCCGCATCACCTACCGCGTGAGGAACGTCAAGGAAGAGGCTTGGGATGACTACTCGAACGCGTACGCGGACTACAAGACCTTTGACGGGATTCAAACTCCCATGCACATTTCGCGTTATCTGAATGGGGATCGGATCGGTGAAACCTTTCTGAACTTCGCCCATTACAACGAAGATTATCCGTCCAACTACTTCACTGCCGAGTGAGAAGACCCGGGATACGGGGCACGGGATACGGGATTCGGGACTCGGGATTCGGGGTTAGGGACGAAAGCAAATTATGAATTATGAATTATGAATTATGAATACTGAACATCTCGAATCTCAATTGCGCCAGAGTAAGTGCAAGAGGCCTTGCATTCATAATTCAGAATTCATAATTTATAATTTGTTAATTCCATCCCCGTGTCCCGTATCCCGAGTCCCAGTTTTTGGAGCATCTGTTATAATGATGGTGATGGAGCCAGCGTGAATAAATCATCCAGAATTCGCAGCACCACGATTTTGTGCGTACGCCGGGGCGGCCGATTGGCGATGGGCGGCGATGGCCAGGTCACCATGGGCGAAAGCGTGATGAAACAGAAGGCGCGCAAGATCCGCCGCCTGTACAATGAAAAGGTTATAGCGGGCTTTGCCGGCAGCACCGCGGATGCGCTCTCCCTGTTTTCCCGCTTCGAGCAGAAGCTCGAGGAATACCACGGAAACCTGAGCCGCGCCGTGGTGGAACTGGCCAAGGATTGGCGCACCGACCGCGCCTTGCGGCACTTGGAAGCGTTGCTGTTGGTGGCGGACGAAAAATATACCTATCTCGTCAGCGGCAACGGCGACGTGATCGAGCCCGACGACGGGATTGTGGCGATCGGTTCGGGCGGGCCCTTCGCGCTGGCCGCCGCGCGCGCGCTCGCCAAACACACGGCCATGCCCGCCAAAGAAATCGTCCAGGAGGCCATGCTCCTGGCCGGGCAGATTTGCATTTTTACGAACGATCAAATCGTAATTGAGGAGATCTAAGGCAGTCCGAAATCGAACATCGAAAGGGTAAAGGCCAAAGGGTAAAGGATAAGGGGTAAGAGCTTAAAGTTGTGAACTGCACGAGTGAGATCATAGATCAGCTTTACCCTTTATCCTTTACACTTTAGACTTTCGAACATGGTTTTCTATTTACCCGAAAATATCGAGAATGCCACCTCCCTCGACGACTTGACCCCGCGGCAGATTGTGACGGAGCTGGACAAGTATGTCGTAGGCCAGGCAAACGCCAAGCGGTCGGTGGCGGTGGCGCTGCGCAATCGCATGCGCCGGCAAAAACTGGCGCCCGAGCTCGCCGAAGACATCCTTCCCAAGAACATCATCATGATCGGGCCGACCGGCGTGGGCAAGACGGAAATCGCCCGCCGCTTGGCGCGCCTGACCAATTCACCTTTCCTCAAGGTGGAAGCCTCGCGCTTCACCGAAGTCGGCTACGTCGGGCGCGACGTGGAATCGATGATCCGCGACCTGGTGGAAGTGTCCATCGACATGGTGCGCGAAGAAAAGGTGGACGAGGTGGCGGAGAAAGCCGAACAGAGTGCCGAGGAGCGATTGCTCGATCTGCTCCTGCCCCCTCCCTCCCTGATGCGGAAACAGGAAAAGACTCCGCTTGAAAGCGACGATGGCCGCGCCGCGACGCACGAGCAGTTTCAGCGCACGCGGGAAAAACTCCGCGCCCAGCTTCGCGAAGGCAAGCTGGACGACCGGGAAGTGGAAGTGGAGATCCGCGACCGCAGCACGTCCGCGTTCGAGATCATTTCTTCGCAGGGCGTGGAAGAGATGGATATCAATATCAAAGATGTCCTCCCCGGACTCTTCGGGCAGCGCACCAAGAAGCGGCGGATGCACGTCACCGAGGCCATGGAATACCTGATCCAGGAAGAGGAAAACCGGCTGATTGACATGGACCAGGTGACGCGCACGGCGGTGGAGCGCGCGGAGCAGTCAGGTATTATCTTTCTGGATGAGATCGATAAGATTGCGGGGCGGGAGCGGGGGACGGGACCGGACGTGAGCCGCGAGGGCGTGCAACGCGATATCCTGCCCATCGTCGAGGGCACCACCGTCAATACGCGCTACGGCATGGTTCGCACCGACCATATCCTGTTTATCGCTGCAGGCGCGTTCCACGTGAGCAAGCCTTCCGACCTGATTCCGGAATTGCAAGGCCGCTTTCCCATCCGGGTGGAGCTGCATTCGCTCACCACGGAGGATTTCATCCGCATCCTGAAGGAGCCCAAGAGCGCGCTGGTGAAGCAATATATCGCGCTGCTCGAGACGGAAGGCATCAAGCTGACTTTCACCGACGAGGCGCTACAGGAAATCGCCAAGTTTGCGGCGGCCGTGAACGA
>JBEKAD010000665.1:0-3413 GCA_050018435.1 Terriglobia bacterium | reverse complement strand
TAGGAATGATGTCCAGCAGCAGGCAGGGAACGGAAGCGTTGGCAAGATGGGCGGCCAGACGAGCCCCCATCGTCCCCGCGCCCAGCACAGCCACTTTGCGGATGTCGCGCATGAGTTGCCCCCAGCCGCTTGTAAGATAAAAGAGAAACTCATTATCGCGGATGCCCCGAAGGCGGTCAAGCTATGAGGAAATGGCTATATCCTAGTCGTCGCCGTATTTCGAACTTCGTCCACGTCGGGGAAAAGCGACTTATGTGGATTATGCGGATGGGAGGCCGGGGCGGGAGATGCCGAGCTTGGCCATGCGCGACTGGAGGGTGGTGCGTTTCATGCCCAGGCGCGCCGCCGCGCCGTTCGGACCGGCGATGACCCAGTTGGTGTCGCGTAGGGCGCGCAGGATGTGCTCGCGTTCCGCGGCCTCCAGGGTCACCGGAGAGGCAGCCGACGCCTCGCCGGAAAGGCGGTCTTCCGGCAAGGGGACATGCAGGGCAGGCCCGCGCGAAAGGATAACGGCGCGTTCGATAAGGTTTTCGAGTTCGCGCACATTGCCCGGCCAATGATAGCGCGTGAGGGCTTCCATTTCCTCAGCGGGAATGGTCTCGATGCGGCGGTCCATGCGCCGGGCGTGCTTCTGGGCGAAGTAGCGGACGAGCAGGGGGATATCCTCGGCGCGCTCGCGCAAGGGTGGGACGACGATGGGGAAGACGTTCAATCGATAGTAGAGGTCGCTGCGGAAGAGGCGGTCCTCAACCATTTGGGTAAGGTCGCGGTTGGTGGCGGCGACGACGCGCACATCCACGTGCAGAGTGCGGGTGCTCCCCAGGCGCTCGAATTCCTTTTCCTGAAGAACGCGCAGCAACTTGGGCTGGAGTTCCAGGGGGATGTCGCCAACCTCGTCAAGAAACAGTGTGCCGCGATGGGCGAGTTCGAAGCGCCCCACCTTTTGTGCGATAGCCCCGGTGAAGGCGCCTTTCTCGTGGCCGAAAAGCTCACTCTCCAAAAGCCCGGTGGGGATGGCGGCGCAATTGACTTTTACAAACGTGCGTTCACGGCGCGGGCTCAAGTCGTGGATGGCGCGCGCGATCACTTCTTTGCCCGTGCCGGTCTCGCCCAGAACCAGCACACTGGAATCCGTCGCAGCCACGGTTTCCACCTGGCTCAGCACACGTTTGAGCGCGGGGCTTTCGCCCACAATTTCTTCAAACGTGTATTCGGTGCGAATTTCCTCTTCCAGGTAGAGCTTTTCGTCGGTCAGCTTGTTCTTGAGCTCGGCAATTTCGCGATAGGCGAGGGCGTTCTCGATGGCAATGGCCACCTGATTCGCCACGCGCATCAGCAGGTCAACGTCCTCCTGAGTGAAAGCGCCGGGGCGAAGGCTGGACAGGCTGAGCGTGCCGAGGATTCGATTGGCTGTGATCAGCGGCACGATGCAACCGGAGTGCAGACCTTCGGCGATGAAGAGGCGGCTGACGCTCGGCTCATAGCGATCGAGGTTGGCGCCGGAAATGATCAAGGGTTGGCGGGTGACGATGACCTCGCCGGAAGGCGTGCCCTCTATCGGGAACACCATTTCTTCCTGGAGCAACCCCTTGCCCTGCGGGAAATCGAGCGCTTGCAGGCGAACTTGCCGGGCGGCGGGTTCATAAAGCCCCAAGCTGGCGTAATCGTGATTCATCACCCGCCGCAGGCAGGCGGATATAGCGGTAAGCAACTGGCGCAAGTCGAGTGTGGAGACGAGCGCGTTGTTGACTTCCAGCAGCAGGCGCAGGCGGTCGCGCTCGCGCGCGAGTTCTTGCTGGTAGATTTGGGCATTCTGGGAGTTCAGGGCGTTGTCGACGGCCACGGCCACCTGCGCTGCGACTTGCCGGAGGAACTCGAGGTCGGCAGCATCGTAGGCGCTGGCTTCGACCGAGCCGAGTCCCATCGCGCCCACCCGCCGTTGGGCCGTCGTAAGCGGCAGCACACAGAGTGACTGCACGCCGTCCTGGCTCAGCAGGTTGCTGACAATGGGAAAACGCTCGTCGTGTTCGAGATGGGAGATCACCAACGGCTGCTGGTTTTCCCAAACCAACTGGCGGACGTTTTCCGCCATGGGGATTTCAAGTCCGGGCTGAATGCGCGTAGGGAGCGAACTTTCCAGAACGTGTAGCCTCACGATGTTGCGCGCCGGGTCAGGAAGGGTGAGGCAGATAAAATCGAATGTTACCAGGCGATGCAGCAACGCCGCGAGGGAACGAAATAGCTCTGGGAGGTCGTGGTGCAAAGCGATGGATTCGGATACTTGGAGGAGCGCGCGGTAACGCTCGACCGTCGCGAGGTTCGAGGGTTCAAGACAGCCGGGGCTCGACATTGCTTGAGCTTAGCATCCTTACGCACCGTGGCTCAAGGTGCGTGACTTGGCACTCCCGCCGGGAGACAGGGTTGAAGTCTAGACACATCTCAGCCAACCTGCGGTGGGGATTTTGGCTCAACGAACCGGCGGCGATGTTGGCTGGCACACCGATCATTAAGGAAGGCTCAGGGAAGAGGGCTGTTGAAGTCTGCAGCAGGGACGGCGGCGGGTTGCCACCAATCAACACCTGAGCAGTTATCGGACAAGAGAGCGGTGGGAAGAGGGAGAAGGGAATCAAGACGTCGTCGCGCTTTCCACGAACGGGGTTAGTTTTCAACTACTTGCCGCTGGTATAATGCCTTCCCGTCCTTTGACGTGATCGGAAAATGAGCGAAAGCAAGACTGGACCTTAATTTGCTCTGTAAATCAGGATGACAAGCGGCTCGGAGGTCGTGTTCAAATCGGTCTCGGTTCAGACTCGCAAGGGTCGAGAACTGGAGGTTCGCCCTTTTGGGAGGGAAGATTTTGGGGCGCTCGTCCAGATGTACAAGACTTTCGAGCCCAAGCGTGTAGCGCAAGGTATCCCTCCGCCGGACGTCCCCCGCATCGCTCACTGGCTCGACCGACTGGAGCAAAAGTCCCAGGCGCTGCTGGCATGGGACGGCAGCAAGGTGGCTGCGCATACGATCCTCTGCCCCATGCCGGCTGCCTCAGTGGAATTCACGATCTTCGTCCATCAGGATTATCGCGAAGAAGGGCTGGGCACGGCCCTGAGCCGGCTCACCCTGGGTTGGGCCCTGCAAATGGGTTTTGCCCACGCCTATCTCACCACGGAACTTTCCAACTTTCGGGCCTTACGCCTCTTCCGCAAACTGGGCTTCCAAACCACCAGCAGTTACGGTGATGAGGTTGAAATGAAGCTCGACCTCTTATCGTTTCACTGTGAACGCCCGCAAGCGGCTTGAGGCTTCCAACATCCGCGCGCCGTGACTCGTGCTGGGGCGCCGGCGTGGCCGCAGTTTTAGCCGCGCCTAGCCGCATGCACACCGGAACCGGAATTCCCGGGGGCGGCGTGCCGCCA
>JBEKAD010000664.1:0-3414 GCA_050018435.1 Terriglobia bacterium | reverse complement strand
GCTCTGCTCCTGCTGGCCGTAGACCGGAATCTCGGTACTGTCCATGTCCAGCACTACCCGCTGCGGGGAATCGACGGCTTCTGCCTTGGCGATCAACTCCCGGTTGATCAAGCTCAGCCCATCGAGGTTCCCTTCTTGGGTCAGCAGTTCCGTCTCGAACGACTGCAACCTCGAAGTCAAGGCCGCGCCCCTCTCCCAGATCTTCTCGGAGCCGATGAGGCGGAAGGTGGGATCTTGGGAGAGGCGCTCGGCGTCGTTCACGTCCTCATAGCCAGCCAAACGGCTGTAGACGGACTGGCGCAGCAGATCGGCCAGAGGGAACTGGGTGTTCTTTCCCCGACGGGAATCGGTCAAGTGCCGTTCGATCAGTTCACCCAAACCCAAACGTTCGTCCAACTCCCGCACCAGAATCAGGCCACCGTCCGACGTGACTCGCGATCCCTGGAAATCGACCTTCAAGGAAGCGTTGAAGGAGAGCTGAAAGGGCTGGTTTTGTTTCTCATCCATAGGGCGCTGACCTCCGGAGCATCTTCAGCACGTTGAAACCCACATGAATAGAAGCGTCGGAGATCAGCACAGATTCAGTAGCCGAGACTCAAATCGGAAATCCGGGTAGAATAGGGGCCGCAGAGTTTGAACTGCACAAACTCTGCGCTCGTGGAAGAGTGCATGGCATCAATCCTTCGTTTTCACCACACCGCGCGGCGCCTTGGAACCGGGAAGATATTTCGCCAGAAACTTTCCCGTTAACGAGAGGCTGTTTTTCAACAGGCTTTCGGGCGGGCCCGCCGCCACAACATATCCCCCGGAATCGCCGCCATCCGGGCCGAGATCAATGATCCAGTCCGCGGTCTTCAGAACGTCCATATTGTGTTCGATGATCAAAACGGTGGCGCCGGTTTCAATCAGGCGGCGAAAAGCCGTCAGCAATTTGCTGATGTCGTCGAAGTGGAGGCCCGTGGTGGGCTCATCGAAAATGAAGAGGCTATTTACGCTGGCCCGATGCGCCAAGTGGGCGGCCAGACGCACGCGTTGGGCCTCGCCCCCGGAAAGCGTGGTGGCCGATTGCCCCAGCCGCAGATACCCCAGCCCAACTTCTTCCAGCACGCGGATCTTGCCGGTTAACTTGGGGACATTGGAAAAAAAGGTCAAGGCCTCTTTCACCGTCATCTGCAACACGTCGTAGATATTCTTCCCCTTGTAGTGAATCTCCAAAATGCCGGGCTTAAAGCGGCGGCCGCGGCACTCCTCGCAAACCAGCTCCACATCGGCGAGAAATTGCATTTCCATCGTCACGGTGCCGTCGCCCTGGCAGGTCTCGCAGCGCCCTCCGGGAATGTTGAAGGAAAAATATCCCGGCGTGTACCCGCGCTTGCGCGCTTGCGGAGTGGAGGCAAAGACATCCCGGATGGCATCAAAAGCCTTGATATAGGTGACGGGATTGGAGCGCGGCGTGCGGCCCAGCGGCGATTGATCGACAAGCACAATTTCCGCGAGCTGCTGGTCGCCTTCAATGCGTTCGCACTCGGCGCGGGGCGCCGGCAGGCCGCGGCGCGAGATGAGGGCGTTGTAAAGCACATCGTGGACCAGCGTGGACTTTCCCGATCCGGAGACGCCGCTGACGCACACCATGAGTCCAAGAGGAATTTCCACGTCAATGGACTTCAAATTGTGCTGGCGCGCAGCGCGAATCCGCAGCCAGGCCTTGCCGGGCTTGCGCCGCTGCTCGGGGACGGGAATTTGCAGTTCTCCGGAAAGATACCGCCCCGTCAGCGAATGCGGGTCAGCGCGCAGCCCTTCCAAATCGCCCGCATAAATGATGCGGCCGCCGTGCTCGCCGGCGCCGGGGCCGAGGTCCAGCAGTTTGTCGGCCTCGGCCATCATCTCGCGATCGTGCTCGACCACCAGCACCGTGTTCCCCAGATCGCGCAGGGTTTTCATAATCTCAATCAGCCGGCCAATGTCGCGAGGGTGCAGGCCAATGGAAGGCTCATCCAGAACATAAAGCGCCCCGACCAGGTTGGAGCCCAGCGCCGTGGCTAACTGAATGCGCTGCGATTCGCCGCCGGACAGCGTGGAAGCCAGCCGGTCCAGGGTCAGGTACTCCAACCCCACGCGGTAGAGGAACTTCAAGCGTGAGCGGATTTCATCCAGAATCTCTTCGGCAATCGTCTGCTGCGGCGGCGAAAGGCGTAGCTCATTGAAGAAGTGGTAGGCGTCCTGGATGGACAGGCGGCAGACTTCGGTAATGTTTTTCTGCTGGACGCGCACGTTCAACGCTTCGCGGCGCAGGCGTCCGCCCTGGCATTCCGGGCACAGGGTGTAGCCGCGATAACGGCTGAGGAACACGCGCACATGGAGCTTGTACTTTTTCCGCTCCAGGTACTCAAAAAATCCGCGAATGCCCCCGAAATCGCCGTCGCCCTCCACCAGCCAGCGGCGTTGGTCGGATTCGAGTTTGTAATAAGGAACGTCGAGGGGGACTCCCCGCGCGCGCGCGGCGCGGCGCATTTCATTCTGCAACACGCGGTAGCGCGGCTTGGTCCAGGGTTCCACCGCGCCTTCGGCCAGAGTTTTGTTCTTGTCGGGAATCACCAAGTCGAGATCGAAATCAATGGTATTGCCGAATCCCTGGCACCGCGGGCAGGCCCCGTAAGGATTGTTGAATGAGAACAGACTCGGCTCCGGGTCCTGATAAACGATTTTGCAGGTCTTGCACTCAAAGCGTTCATTGAAGACCGATCGCTCGGGCGGTGTGGTGGGATCAGGCGAAACGAATTCCAGGAGCGCTTCGCCGGACTCGCGGAAACAAAGTTCCACCGAATCGATGACCCGCTGGCGAATGTCCGCCGCCACCGTGAGGCGGTCCACCAGAATGTAAACCGGCTGCGCGAAATCGACGTCGAGCAAGGACTCCGGCGTGGAGAATTCAAAAACGCGGCCTTGCTGGTATAAGCGGTTGTAGCCCCGATGGCGAAGGGCGAAGAGCCGGGGTTTCAAATTGTCACCGGGCGGCGCGGGCCCCACTGCTGCGGGCGAAAGGCTCGCACCCTCGCCGGCCGCAGGCCGTTTGCGCCTTGCGGAACCACCCCGATCAGTCGCTACGGGGGCTGACGGCTTTGCGCCCTGGCGGTCATCGCTTTCGGGAATCCTGAGTTCCGCAGAAACTCCCGGGTTCACCTGAAACAGCACATAAAAGCGGCGGCCTGGTTCCCGCGCCAGGACGCTGTCCGCGATGGCGTCAACATGGTCCCTCTGCACCACTCGGCCGCAGCGGTAGCACGAGGTGACGCCGATGCGCGCAAAAAGCAGGCGCAAGTAATCATAGATTTCGGTGGCCGTCGCCACTGTCGAGCGCGGATTGCGCGTGGTGCTTTTCTGGCGAATGGCCACCGGCGGAGCGATGCCGGCAAT
>JBEKAD010000663.1:0-3426 GCA_050018435.1 Terriglobia bacterium | reverse complement strand
CAGCGTGTCGGGAAAGCCCGCGCAGTTTACCGCCACAAAGGGCCGCTGGCTGCGCGGGCTGGAGCGGTGCACCAGCCGCGCGAGCAGTTCCTTGCCTGTGCCGCTCTCCGCTTCCAGCAGGATATCCGCGTCGGTGCGCGCCACTTGCTGGGCGCGCTCGATCAGCCGTTGGGTGACCGCCGAGCTGCCGACAAAACCCCCACTATTCGGCGCCGGGCTCCTGCTCCAGCGAGAGCTTAGGACGCGCGCGGCCGCTTCCTTTAATTGCTCGAAGGAGATCGGCTTCACCAGGTAATCGCAAGCGCCTTCCCGCATGGCATTTACTGCCTCCGGCACATTGGCGAACGCCGTCAGAAAAATCACCGCAGTCTCCGGCGCCAGGGCGCGCACTCCCTGCATTACGCGCAGCCCGTCGCCATCCGGCATTCGCATGTCGGTAACCACCAGCGGGCAAGGCGCCAGGCGGAAGCGCTCCAGCGCCTCGCTGGTTCCGCTGGCCGTCGTCACTTTCCACCCCTGCCGGCGGAAATTCGCCTCCAGCGCTGCGCGCATGGCCGCTTCGTCGTCCACAACGAGAACTTGATACATCCCTCCACCTTTCGACCGGATGATCGGGTGATCCGGTGATCGGGTGAACAGAAAACCACCTCCGCCCGACGCGCTTTTTGTTCACCCGATCACCCGATCATCGGATCACCCGATCACTTGATTGTCCGGCCAGGGGAAGCGTCAGCGTAAACGTTGTTCCCTGCCCCTCCCGGCTTTCCACACGAACCGTGCCGCCGTGTTGCTCGATAACCTTGCGGGTCACCGCCAAACCCAACCCCGGACTGCCGCACTGGGTGGTGAATCCCGGCTCAAATATCTTCTCCAGATTCTCCGCGCGGATGCCCACTCCTTGATCCGCAAAGGCCACGGCCACCGTGGGACGGGAGCCTTCTTCGCGCCGGCAGACGCTGACGGACAGCATTCCGCCTGGTTTCATCGCCCGGAAAGCATTGAGCGCCAGATTGAAGAATGCCTGCTGGAGTCGCGGGGGGTCGGCGAGGATGGAAACGGAGGCCCGCGGCGCCCGCCACTCGATATGCATTTCCTTCTGCCGGGCCAGCGGGTGCAGGAATTCCACCGTCTCCCCTACCAGCCGGAGGAGGTCCACGGGAAGAAGTTGCGCGGATGGCTGACTGTGAAAATGCAGGACGTTGTTCACCGTCGCGGCCAACGACCGCAGGCCTGCCTGGACGTGATTGATCCAGGGTTGCAGCTCCGCTTGGTTTGCCAAAGCATCCGCCAGCAGCCCGGCAAAGAGCTCCAGACTCCCCAAGGGGTTTCGAATCTCATGGGCGAGCAGGGTGGCAACCTCCGCCAACGCCTGCGTACGGCGCGAAACTTCCCGTTCGCGTTCAAGTTGCTTGGCCTCTGTCAGGTCGCGCAGGATGAGAATGGAGTCGTCGCCCGACCCTTTCGCCTGGAAACAGGCGCGCGTCACTCCCATCGTCCGTTCGGCTTGCGGACCCTCCACAACCCACTCCTGTTCGTGGCTAAACTCTTCCTTGGGAAGCGCGGCGAGCAAAGATCCCAACAGGCGAGGTACAGAAGCCTCAGGCGAGGGAGAGTCTTCGCTGCCGGTGTTGAGCAACCGGCTCGCCGCCGGGTTGATCATGCGCAAATTCATTTCACTGTCGAACACCAGGACGCCACAAGGCAAGCCTTCCACGATTCTGGCCAGGTAAGTGCGCATCCGCTGGTTCTCTTCCAAGCTTTGCGCCAAGCTGCGATTTTTGTTCTCAAGTTCGTGCCGCAGCCGGGCGACTTCCGCTTGCAGCTTGGTGTACGTTGTCTCGAGAGCCCCGGCCGTCTGGGTAAAGGAAGCGAAGGCGGCCGCCAAAGCACGCCGCGCCGAGCGTGGGGAACCAACCGGCGGGGTCAGCTTTTTTTGCCGATCAACGGGCAAAGTCTGCATGGCAATAAGCCTCGAAAGCACGGGCTGTGCCAACTTCAGGCCACGGTTCTAAGATTTCTCTCAGAAAAAAATTCTCCCGTCCCCCACGGGAGATGTTCGGGCTGAAGTTCCCGTTGTTCTTCTGCCAGGATGAAAGCCCGCTCGATGACCTGCCGTAACTCGCGGACATTCCCGGGCCATGAATACTGTTCGAGGGCTCGTGCCGCCAGCGGTGAAAAAGTCTTGGCAGGGGCGTGCGCTTCCTGGGAGAAGAGATCGAGGAAATGCTCGCTCAGGGGCGCGATGTCTTCGCGGCGCAGACGCAAGGGATCGATCTCAATGGGAAACACCGCCAGCCGGTAATAAAGGTCGTCGCGGAAGCGTCCTTCTTTGACCCGCCGAGGAAGGTTGGCGTTGGTGGCAGCGATGACGCGGGCGTCGACGCGCAAAGTGTCGGGGCTGCCCAGCCGCTGGACTTCGCCTTCCTGCAAAAAGCGCAGGAGCTTGGCTTGCATCGAGAGAGGAAGGTCGCCGACTTCGTCGAGGAGCACGGTGCCGCCTTGCGCTATCTGAATGCGCCCCAAGCGGGACTGGAAGGCTCCGGTGAACGCCCCGCGGTTGTAGCCGAACAGCTCCGCCTCCAACAAAGGCTCGGGGATGGCCGCGCAGTTGATGACCACGAACGGCCGCCCCCGCCGCGGGCTCAACACGTGCAAGGCGCGCGCCACCAGTTCCTTGCCGGTTCCGGTCTCGCCCGTCAGCAGGACGGTGGTTTGCCGCGGGGCCACCAGCCGGGCCAGGCGATACACCCGGCGAAGGGACGGGCTGTGGCCCGTCATGCCGGGCAGGGCTTCAATGTCATCTGTGGACGCCGGGGAGCGCGGCACGGGGCGCTCAAGCGGGTCCGGAAATTCCGTTGGAATGCGCGGCTCGCGGGAGTTCTGGAGCAGGTGGAACAGTTCACTCGAGTCTGGGTGCAAACCCAGGTCGCCACCCCCGGCTCCCTTTCCCCCCTGGGCGTCGAGCACCAGAATCTCAACCTGCGGGTGGCGAGCGCGGATCATGGCGACAAGCTCTCCCACCTCCAAGTCAGGCAGGGATTGATCGAGCAGCAGGGTTCGGCAGTTGCCTTCTTCAAGCAAGGCAAGAGCCTCCGCGCCGCCGCAGGCTTCCTCTGCGAAGCAATTGCGCGCGGCCAATTGCTGCAAGACGCGCTTGCGGAAGAGGGAGTCGGGGCTGGCGATGATGGTGGAGAGGTGGGTCTTCCGAACAGCATTGAGGGCAGTGGTGGTCATCATTTCCTCGTTGGCTAAGCTCTACTTCTACCGTGACGTTCTTAAATGGGGATTAAACCAGGATTAAATTCCTCTATTGAGTTCTGCATAATACAGTGACATTCATAGAACCTTCAAAACGGCAACGTACTTTGCTTCCAGCAGGAGGCGACGATAGGGCGCCGCCGGCGCAACCGCCGGAGGGCGCGGCGG
>JBEKAD010000662.1:0-3985 GCA_050018435.1 Terriglobia bacterium | reverse complement strand
TGGCCCTACCCAATCTCTCAACCTTTGAACTTACGGAATGGTCACATTCTGGCTCCGGTTGGGGAGCGTGCCGGCAAAAAAATGTTAAAAATGAAGATCTATCTTGAGTAAGTTATTGAAAACAAATGGGAAAAATGGGTGCTCTATGTAACTTGGTGAAAGTAAATTAGTTATTCGATTTTCAGAATGACTTTATGAGGTTGTAAGGGGTTATAAGGGGTTATAAGGGATTGTCAAGGCAAAAAGGCGGGCAGCGCCGACGACCAAACCCCTTCGTGACACACTTCCCCATATCGGCTATCGGTAGTGTCAGGTCAGAACATGAATCGATTTGCCGGCTTCGCAAATCGCAAATCACAAATCGCAAATCACCCGATCACTCGATGAACCGATGGCCCGAAGGATCAATCACCAAAGCGGTGACCAGTGGCGAGTGCCGAGAAAGAGGATTGAAGGTCCGAAGCCCGAGTCCGGGGAGAAACCAAACTTGCCGGCGCAAATGCCGCAACGAGCGACAAGAACAGGCAAGGTCCTAAGGGGGAAAAGCGCGGGCTTCCTTTCCGCACCCTCGGGCCATGTGTTACAATAATGTTTCATTCCAAGCGAGGGTTCAGTTAGCGGAGTGCCTTCATGAAACGGTACGGCGAGCATCGTTTTCCCGGCAAACTTTTCGTGGTGGAGGGAATCGACGGCTCAGGAAAATCCACCCAGCTCATGCTTCTGCATCAATGGATCCAAGCGGAAGGCTACGGAGTGGTCTTCAGCGAGTGGAACTCTTCGCCGCTCGTCCGCGAAACCACCAAACGGGGCAAAAAGAAGCAGATGCTCACCCCCGCGAGCTTCTCCCTGATTCACGCCACGGACTTTGCCGACCGCATGGAGCACAACATCCTACCCTTGCTCAAGGCCGGAGCCGTGGTGTTGTGCGATCGTTATATATATACGGCGTTCGCGCGCGACGTGGTGCGGGGCATGAACCCGCAGTGGGTGCGCGAGCTTTACAGTTTCGCCGTAAAGCCCACCGCCGCGTTCTACTTCCGCGTCCCTCTGGACGTTGCCATGAAGCGTATTCTGGACGGGCGCAACGGGGTGAAGTATTACGAAGCGGGGATGGATCTGGGCTTGAGCGAGGACCCGGAGGAGAGTTTCGGCATCTTTCAGGGCCGGATCCTGGATGAGTACGAGAAAATGGTTCCGGAGTTCGACCTGACCGCTGTGGACGCTACCCTTCCCATCGAAGAGCAGCAGACTCATATGCGGCAGATTGTGAAGGCCAAACTGGCCCAAGCGAAGAGATTGAGGGTAGCGCCGTGAGAGAGACTTATGCCGCCCCTCTGCCGGGCATGAACCTGGCGGAAATGACCGGCAAGCTGATCGTGATTGAAGGGACGGACGGCGTGGGCCGGTCAACCCAGATCCGGCTGCTGCGTCCGTGGCTCGAGCAGCAGGGCCGGGCGGTTCTGGACACCGCCATCAAGCGCTCAGAGCTTGCAGGCAAGGGCATCCAGCAAGCGAAAGAAGGGCACACCCTGGGGCGCATTACCCTGAGCTTGTTCTATGCCACGGATTTCGCCGACCGCCTCGAACACGAAATCGTTCCGGCGCTGCGGGCCGGTTTTGTAGTGCTGACCGACCGCTATATCTATTCCCTGATGGCGCGAGCCATCGTGCGGGGCGCTGACGCCCGGTGGATTCGGAACGCCTATGGCTTTGCGCTGAAGCCGGACGCCATCTTCTATTTGCGCATTGGCGTGGATGATCTGATCCCCCGCGTGGTTTTCTCGCGAGGGTTCGATTATTGGGAATCCGGCATGGATATTCATCCCAGCGAGGATATGTACGACAGCTTCCGGAAGTATCAAACGGAGCTGCTGGCAGAATTCGAGCGCCTGGCGAAGGAATACAACTTCGAAGTCATCGATGCCACGCCCGACGTGCGCATGGTGTTTGAACACCTGCGTGCGGGAGTGGCACGGGTGTTGAGCGGCGAGCCACGCGAACCGCTCTTTTCCGTCACCACCGCGGCCGGGGAGCCTTCGGAAGCAGCGACCAAGAAGGTGTTGGAAATGCCGACGCCCGCCCCTCCGGCCTCGGAGGAACCGGCGCCCGCGGCTCAGGCTTTGGCGAGAGCGGTGGAAGGCGACGCCAACAGGTAGGAAACCCACTCTTTCAAACGGTGTATTTCCCCGGATTCCCGGGACATCCGGGAATATTTCTCTTCGAACCCCACTTTGTTTTCCCGGTTGCGCAGGATCAGCTTTCCCACTTCCATGGCCAGGGGCAAGTGATCGCGCAGGAATTCCGGTCGCGCCAGCATTTCGATCATCATCTGCTCGAGCACTTCCATGTCGTGCCAATCCCCCAAATGCTTCTGGAGTTGGCGGAGCCACGCCAGGGCGTCGGCGCTGCCGGCCACGCCGAACTCATGGAAAACCTCTGTGAGATAGCGCAACCGCTTGGTGGCAATGCGCGCCCCGTGGATGACCTCAGGACGGGAATTGCGATGAGAATGCGCGACTTGGTCTTCAAAACCGCTCCAGGCGGATTCCAGAGCGTTGGTCAGGTCCTTGGCGAAGGCAGGGTGTGGCGCCACTGAGCCGTGATGGTGATGCTCTGCGGAATGATCGTGCGCCTTATCATGAAGGAGGAATTCCTTCAGGTTCACGTAAAAAACGGCGAGGTTGATCTTGCCGAATTTGCGCATGGCCCGCAGGAAACTCTTTGACCGGCGCATCAACAGAAAATGTTGCACCGCGGTCCAGGCCTCGCGCCGCGCCGAGCGCTTCCTTCCCAGCGAACGCCCCACAAACTCCAGCAAAACGTCGCAATTGCGCACGTCCCCCAAGGCTTGGCGGCAGCGGCGAATCTGGCGGCGCAACCGGCGCAGCTCCTGCGGACGTGGTTTGGAATAAAGCAGGTCGAGCACTTGCTGCAATCTTCGGCTGGCCACACGCATGTCGTGGATGGCGTCGGCATCGTCACCCTTCAGGACCTTGGCTTCGTAGGACATGAAGCGGTTGAGTTGCCGCAAGGCCAGCTCCCGGACCTTTTTGCAACTATCCTCGTAGGGCAGCAGCAATGCGCCCTCGGGCGCTGCAGTTTCCGCAGGGGACTCCGGTTCGACCGCGGCGGGTGTGTGGCTTTGGGTTAGTTCATCTTCCATAGCACGTGCCTCGAAAAGGTTGGGCGGGAATACCTCGCCCCCCATGGGGTTTCGGAAGGTAATCAACCAGCCCGGATCGCAAGGATTCCGGGAATCTCAGTTTAAGGAGTCTACAGTCTACCCCGCGAAGGGCGAAGTTACAACGGCTTGTGCGGCGGCCCAGCAGCTTCGGAGTTTCCGAAAAGACGTACGTTCGACCACGGTTCGGGGTCCATTGGCGGGCAAATCGCAAGGGCACGGCAAACCGGGGCCTATTTTCCAGGCCGGTTTTTTGGCCATTTCCTGACACCAGTACGGAAAGCGGGCGGGCGGGGAGGAGAAATGAAGGAGGCCGAGCGAAGGGACTGCCGAGATCTCATTTTCAACGGGAGTCGGTGGCGGCGGTTACCGATAGGCCCAGGCTGAGTTATAGAAGTAGGAGCCAATCGATGGCGGCGCGCACGGGGTGGGTGCCCCGATGCAAATAACGGACCCGGTAGAGCCGTTCCACCGTCAAGGCCAAGCAGGTCAGGAGCCAGACCACCAGCAGGCTGCGGCGCTCATGAGGGCAGATGTGTTCGAAGCCGTAACGGTTCTTGGCATCGTTGAAGCCCTGATTCTCAATTTCCCACCGGCTCTTGGCGATGCGGAAAATGGCGCGACTGCTGACCCGCAAGCGGGGGAAGTCGGTGAGCCAGAACGCCTCGCACACCGTACCGTCCGGCTTGTGCGGCGGCCCAGCAGCTTCGGAGTTTCCGAAAAGACGTACGTTCGACCACGGTTCGGGGTCCATTGGCGGGCAAATCGCAAGGGCACGGCAAACCGGGGCCTATTTTCCAGGCC
>JBEKAD010000661.1:0-3434 GCA_050018435.1 Terriglobia bacterium | reverse complement strand
CGGTAGAGATCGGGTGAGGCGATCATCGCCAGCGTGTTGCGTGTGCGCTCCACATTGAAGCCCGCGTGGCGCTTCGGTACCCAGTTGCTCAGGCTCCAATAGAGCTTGCTCGCCCGGTCGTAGCGAACAATGAATTTCTTGCAACCCCCGGGAAAGTTAATGAAGTCCTTTAGGGGATCGAAGCCCAGGATTTCACCATCCCGGCACGTCCGGGCAACCAGGGCTTTTTCCTGTGGTTCCCGATAGCTCACGCGATACAGGGTTACGGGCGAGCCCGCGGGTCCGGTGGTGATCGTGCCCTCGACCAGGCCGTGAAAACCACCTTGCAGGAATGCCGGGTTGGAAACAATAGGAGTGGAGTACGTCCAACTGGAGTCTTTCAGCAGATCGGCCTTGAGCGGGGCCGACATGACGAAAAACCGGGAGGAGTTTCCCCATCCGTGCGGGCCCTGAAGATCAAAGACCGATCCGAACCAGAGGCGGCCATTGCAAATGGTAATGCTGCCGGCGTTGGTCTGGACCGGAACATCAGGCCGCAGCAGGCCGTTTTCAGGGTCCGTGGGAGTTGTCCAGGTTTGCCCCCAGTCCGGTGATTTCCGAATGAAAAGCCGGCTATCCTCGGAATTTGTTGTTCCGATCAGGTACAGGGCCTTGCGATGGACAAACAGTGTCGACCAGAACGCCGGCTTCACATTGGGCAATCGTTTCCACGTCCGGCCGCGATCGCCGGAGATGAACACACGCGTGACTGCGCTGGTCCGTTGGGTTGAGCCCGGGCCGAATTCATCGCAGGTCGCGCAATACCTGCCATCGGGCAGGATGACGAGGCTGGGTGAGGAAAGGTAGATTCCCGTACTCGCCGGCGAGTGTGAGACCACCACTCCGGGGACTTTGGAAAAATCCTCTCCTAAGCTGGGGAAGAGGAAAGCTCGGGTGAGCTTCCCGCCACCCATCAAGCCTCCGCCCAGCGCGGCAACTTCCAAGAACCTCCGGCGACTGCACTTCATTTCTCCCCCTCTCTGATCACCCCCCCAGCCGGGTTGCGGCAGGGTCCTGCCTTGGCTAAGGCCTGATCCGCAGGAACGGACTTAGCATTCTACAACTGTTCAAGCCGGTGGCGAAGTCCGGCCGCACCATGTTAGTTTACGGATAGGGCGCGCCCGGATATGACACGAGAATGGTGCGCTTTCAACGTGGGGTTTGTTTCATGCAGAGAATCATGAATACGCTGACGAGCGACCGTTTTCGAATTCCGTTGATTGCCGCCCTCGCGACATTTGGGTTGCATCTAGTGGGTAACCCGCACTATGGATATTTCCGCGATGAACTCTATCTCATCATTTGTGGGCAGCACCCGCAGTGGGGCTACGTTGACCAGCCTCCAGTGGCGCCACTTCTCGCTGCCGGAACGCAGATGTTCGGCCACTCGCTGGTGCTCTTGCGCGCGGTCCCCGCGTACTTTGCCGCCGCGGCCGTGTACGTGACGTGTTTGCTTGCCGCGGAGTTGGGGGGAGGCGCCTTCGCCCAGATCCCCGCCGCGCTCGTGGTGTTTTTCGCTCCTGTCCTGATGAATTTCGGGATGAAGATTTCCCCCGACATGGTCGGTCTTTGGCTTTGGCCGCTGGCGGCGCTTTACACCCTGCGCCTCGCGAAGGGCGCCGATCCCCGTGGGTGGCTGGCGGTGGGCGCTACCGTTGGGATCTGCCTTCTGAGCAAATACACCGTGGTGTTCTTCTTTGCCGCATTGCTGTTCGGCTTGCTCCTCACACCCGAACGGAGGATTCTCCTTTCGCGGTGGTTCCTGGCGGGATGCGGCGTCTGCGGGCTGATCGCATTGCCGAATTTCCTTTGGCAGGTGTATCACGGGTTTCCCACGCTGGAATTCCTGCGCAATGGTCAGCACGGGAAGAACCTCATCGTCGGCCCCGGGCAATACCTGTTTCAGCAACTTCTCATCACCAATGTGTTTCTTTCGCTGGTGTGGATCATCGGCCTGGTCTGGCTCCTGTGGAACGCGCGTCTGCGTTTTCTGGGTTACACGTACATCATCTTGATTGCCTTCATGATCGTGCTGCATGGAAAACACTATTACCCTGCTGATGTATACCCGTATCTCATGGCGGCGGGGGGTGTGGCGATCGAAGCCTGGGCGAATCGCTGGAAGTTGCTTCGGCCGGTCGTGGCCACAGCCGTGATCGTTTTGGGGCTCGCCTTCGTCCCCTTCGCATTGCCGATCTTGCCGGAAGTGCAGGTAGTCTCGTACACAAACTGGCTGTTCGGGATTCTGCACATCCCACGCCAAGCCGTTGCGACCGAGCACGGGCGCCTGGCCGCGCTTCCGCAAGATTGGGCGGATATGCACGGCTGGCCGGAACTGGCCGCGGCCGTCGGGAACGTGTATCAATCTCTTTCGCCGAGTGACCGCGCGCAGGTGGCGATCGTTGCACAGAATTACGGCGAAGCGGCGGCGATCGATTTCTTCGGGCGCCCGTACGGCCTGCCGCCGGTGATCAGCGGCCACAATCAGTATTACCTCTGGGGAACGCACGGCTACAGCGGTAACGTGGTCATCGATGTGGCGGGCGACTGCGGAGCCCGCGAGCATTTGTTCACAACCAGCGAGCGCGCGGCGACCTTCACCTCACCGTGGATTATGCCGTATGAAGACGGCATCCCCATCATGGTCTGCCGCGGCATCCAGAGACCTCTGGCAGAGTTGTGGCCGAGCATCAAATCGTACCGATAGACCGAATTTCTCACCATCGCGGGTGGCGTATATATTGCCTTGAGTGTATGCCCCGGTTGATCCGTCAGTTGACGGACTGTGGCCTGGAAACTGGGGAGGTCAAGGGGAGGTTCCCAACGGTCGCCGACATAAGGAGCGATGTCGGCGCCACCCGCGCTTTACGTCCAACCGTTGTCGGCGAGCCCTGAAGCGGGCAAGTGCACAGATGTCCGGCGGCCGCTCCCTTGGATCAGGATTTCGTTTTTGGCGACTTGGATGTCGCGCACCCCGCCAAAATCCTCCGGGACTTGCGTGAGAAAGCTAAGGTAGCTGGCGGTCGTCTTCCCTTTCGCCGGAACGATGGAAAAGGTCGGGGTGTCGAACATGGGCGACACCGCGAACGCCTCCCGCCGCGTTACCGGAGAGGGGGTTGAACCGAACTCGAGCCCGCGCGTTTGGCAGCACCCATTCCACGGCGCCGCGGCTCTCGATTGGTTCTCTTCCCAAATGGCCACCCAGGGAAAATCGCTGCGACGGAAGCAATAGCCCACCAGCAGGCGATGAGGTTGGTTAAGAGCGGTGATGTATTGTATTTTCCGGCGTGGATTCAACAAAAGGGTCACTAGAAACCCTAGTCCCTGGCGCGCGAAGGGGCGCGTAAGATCAATGCTTTTGCCCGTTCGCCCCGGGGCAAAGGGCCAATGAAAAT
>JBEKAD010000660.1:0-3447 GCA_050018435.1 Terriglobia bacterium | reverse complement strand
GGTGCGCCGGGCTCGACCGTTGGCTGGGGATATTCCATCACCAACGACAGCAGCACCTATTGGCTGATGACCACCGACCTCAATGCCGACCCGTTTCTGAACGGCACACCGAACCTGATTTTTGACTTTCCCGGTCTCGCTCCCGGCACCACCGTCACGGAGCCTTTCGATCCCATTGCACCCGCAGGGCTGTATGAGTTGACGTGGGACAACTCGGCGCCACCGGGATTCGCCAATAGCGGCAACTTCGTCGTGAGTGCGGAGTGGTGGAACGGCGATCCCTTTGGCGGCGGCACCTACGTGATGGATGCTCCAGACGAAAGCCAAGCCTACTCGGCAACCGTTACCGCAGTGCCGGAACCGGCCATCTTAGCCCTGTTGCTGACTGGCCTTGCAGGAATGGGAGCACTGAGGAAGTCGATGGCGGCGTGACGGGCCAGTGGCGGTGGCGGCGGTACGACGCATGACCCCGGAACACCCGCCGGAACCTACACGCTGACGGTAACGGGCACCACGGGCTCGGGATCTTCCGCCTTGAGCCATAGCGTGACCCTTACGCTGACCGTGAGTTGATCGAAACAGACGGAGCGACCCGGCATCCTTGGGCAGCCTCTGCAATGAGCCCTTGACCACGCGGCCCCAACATCCTATCTTCATACGTCTGCCAACTTGAGGATGCCAGGGCTCACCGCCCGATGGAGCCCCCGTGCTGACAAAATGATACTAAAGACAGAGGTCAATCTTGATAAGTTATTGAAAACAAATGGGAAGAGATGGGTTATCGCTGTAAGTTTTTGAAAATACATGGGTTATTCGATTCTCAACGGGGCTTCATCGGGCATTAGGGGGGATTTGTGGATTATCCACCATAGGGGGGAGCAAGATTTTCTCCCTGCTCAAAATCGAGCGATCGAAAATTTCTCCGGGAACGACCATTACCACGATTTGAGGAGCGCACTAATTTATGAAAATGAACCGTAGAGATTTTTTCCCCACAGCCTATCTGGCGGCTGTGGCAGGCACGAAATTGGCAGCGGGCAAGACGTCTCCCCCGGAGACGGCAAGCCGGTTCCACTTTGACCCGCAAACCCGGCGTTACTCGCTCCCAGGTCCTGTGGGACTCAAAAATGTTCGCCTGGGAGTGGAGATCGACGGCGCCACACATTGGGCGGACGAAGCCACACATCTGGACTGGAGTGGCGCTGAGATCGGCGAAGCGAAAATCGAGTTTCATTCGCCGCCAGTCGCGTGGCGGGTGCGCTTTGACTGGGGAAGCGATGGCCACGCCCTGGTGGTCAGCTCCACGCTGGAGAATCGCGGCAAGCAGCCCTTGAAGTTGGGCCGGTGCCACCTTGCTAACGCCACCGACGGCGCAAGTGAAGTGCTCTTCGGGGCCCATCCGGAAAAAGCCGCGGCGATGGTCACCAACGGAGGGGGCCCCTGGCGAACCCATGGCCTGGCGCCCTCCTCCCAGGAGCGTCGGGCGGAGCGCTCCGACGCAACAACCTCGGAGTACGCGGAGCACGCGGCACGCCATAGCAAAGGGGTTGCCCCCGGCCAGATCGTCAACCCCAAGAGGCCTTTCATAAGCAAGCCCATGACGCAGTGGTTCACCCCCGGTTCCGGGCCCGCCCTGCAATTTGGCTTTCTCACCTTCGACCGGACTGAGGTGATCATCGAGTCAGGCTGGGATGAGGCGCGCAATGTGCCGGTAGTCAGCGCCTGGACGGACTTTCAAGGGACGGAACTCCCGCCCGGCGCTTCGGTGGATTCTGAGACGCTGCGCATCGGCCTGGAGACCGATCCCCACGCCGCGCTGGAAGCTTGGGGCGACGCCGTGTACCAGCGCTATCACCCGCCCTTGTGGCACAACATTCCCGGCGGTTGGATAGGAGGGTCGTGGGTGGATGAGCTTTACACCGAGCTGTACGAAGACGCGGTGCACCGGAATATCCGCGCCGTGCGCAATCGCCTGAAGCTGGATGAGAACTACATCCAGTATGTTTGGGTAAGCATTGGCAACCTGAAAGACATTCTGCCGGGCAACTGGCTGAACTGGAATTACGACCGGTTTCCGAGCGGCCCGGAAGCCCTGGTAAAGGACCTCAGTTCGCTCAACCTCACATTGGGATTGTGGACGGGCATGTTTTGGATGAGCGCGAAGATCACGGATGAGGTGGAAGAATTGAAGGATGCCTGGCTGAAATACCAGGGCAAGCCCATCATCATTAACCATCGTGATTTGGGACCCATGTACGTTCCTGACCCCACCCATCCCAAGACTCAGGCGTTTATCCACAAGGTCTACACGACGTACCGGAAGTGGGGGGTGCGCTATTACATGATCGACTTTACCGATGCCATTGCCGGAGCGACGCCCGGCACCCACCCGAACGACGGCTACTTCGACAAAACCAAAATCAATGGGCCGCAAGCATGGCGCGAGGGTTATCGCGCCATCCGCGAGGCCGCGGGCGACGACACTTACTTGCTGGGCTGCACCGAAACATTCCAGACCATTGGCTATGCCAACGGCCAGCGTGTAGGCTCAGACTACGGCGAAGGCCGCCCGCTCTACGGACCCAACAAGGGCTTTTACCCCGGTACGTTTGCCATGAACAAGCCCGATTACTGGAACTGCCACCTTACCGCGATCCTTGCCATGGTCTACTACTTCGTGCACCGCAAGATGTATCTCTCTGACAGCGGCAACGTGCTGACCGTCGATAAGCCTCTGCCGCTCGACGACGCCCGGATCGCCGCCACCATCTTCGGCATTAACGGCGGACCCGTCATGCTCGGCGATGATATTGAACGCATGGATGAAGACCGCCTGCTCATGGTCCGCAGCATCTTCCCGCGCTTGCCCGAGTGCGCGCGGCCGCTCGATTTGTTCGACAACACGGAACTCGATTATCCCCAGGTCTTCCACCTTAAGGTTGAGCGCGAGTGGGACAATTGGGATTTGCTGGCCGTGTTCAACCTGGGCGAGCACACACTTTTCAAGACGCTGCCGCTGGAACGTTTGGGGCTCGACCCCAAAGCCTCTTACGCCATCTTCGACTTCTGGAACCTGCGGTTCCAGGGTATCGAAACCAGTGGCGCTGTTTCCGTGGAAGTCCCGCCCGACAGCGTGAAGCTGCTGCGCATTGCGCGCAACCGAGAGCATCCCTGGCTGATTTCAACCGATATGCACGTTCGCCAGGGGCAGTCGGAAATTCTCGATTGCAAATGGGACGAGGCCGACATGACGCTGACCGTTCGCGCCCAGCGCCCGGTAGGGCATGAGGGCTCGATATACGCCCACGCGCCCAAGGGATGGGCCCTGGCAGAACCCAAAGGCCTATGGCTGGCGCGAGATGGCCGGGATAACTCCCTGGTCATCCGCAAGTCCCTGAAATTTGAGGGCGAACCGGTGGAAGTAAAGATGCACTTCAAGCGGTTCTG
>JBEKAD010000659.1:0-3449 GCA_050018435.1 Terriglobia bacterium | reverse complement strand
ATGCTGATCCGCGCCGCCAACGAAGCCAGCCAGGGCGACCGCGAGAACTGGAAGAACGCGCGCCGCGAACTGGCCCACCGGCACCGCGAGGTTGCCGATCAGCTTCTGAAAGCCGCTGAGCAAGCCGCGGTTCTGCCGCGGCTCGCCGACGCCGTGGCCGACTTTGAAAACCTCTGCTCGGGGTTCTCGCTGGTGCGCGAGGTGACGCCGCGAGCCATGGACACGCTCTCCAGTCTGGGCGAAGTGATGTCCGCGAACCTGATGGCGGCCATCCTGCGGTCGCACGGCACGCCCGCGGAAGCCGTGGACGCTGCCGAACTGATTGTTACCGACGATCACTTCGGCAACGCCACGCCCATCTTCGAGGAAACCAATGCCAAAACCCGGCAGCGCCTGGCGGGATTGCGCCGGCGCGGGGTGATTCCGGTCATCACCGGCTTCCGCGGCGCCACCCGTGCGGGCGCTTGCACCACGCTCGGCCGGGGCGGGTCTGATTACAGTGGCACGATTGTGGGCGCCGCGTTGGACGCCGACGAGGTGTGGATCTGGACGGATGTCGATGGCGTCATGACCGCTGACCCTCGCCTGGTTCCGGAAGCGCGCATTCTGCCGGAAATTTCTTATCGTGAGGCCATCGAGCTTTCATTCTTCGGAGCCAAGGTCCTGCACCCCAAGACCATCCAACCCGTCATGAAAAAGAAGATCCCGGTTTGGATCAAGAACAGCTTCAATCCCACTTGTCCCGGCACCTGCATCGTTCCTTCCGCTACCAACAGCCAAAAGGGCGTCAAGGCTATCACTTACGTCAGCAAGGCCGACATCATCACCATCAGCGGCAAGGAATCATTGGGCTTTCCGCAAATGGCGGCGAAGGCTTTTGGTTCGCTCAGCCTGGACGATATTTCGACGCTGATGGTCACGCAGTCTTCTGCGGATAACGTGCTGTGCTTTGCCCTGCACGATGCCGATCTGCGCCGGGTGAAAGCCCGACTGGAAAAAACCTTTGAGCTGGAAATGCTGCACGATGACAGGGTAGCGATTGAAGTCATGCCCCACGTGGCGATCGTGGTGGCGATCGGTGAAAACATGAAGGGCACGCCGGGCATCTCCGGCCGTGCCTTCGGCTCGTTGGGACATCGCGGGATCAACATCATTGCCATCGCGCAAGGTTCGTCCGAATTGAGCATTTCCTTTGGAGTGAAGGCTTCCGACGTCAAGGAGGCCGTAAAAGCCATTCACGAGGAGTTCAAACTGAATGCGAGTTAGGTGTCAGGTGCCAGGTGTCAGAAGATTGGTGATTGAGTGATTGGTGATTGGGCGATTGAAAATCACAAATCACCAATCGCTGAATCACAAATTGCAAAGGGCATAGTTGCCTCACTCTACTCTGACACCTGACACCTGACACCTGGCACCTGAAACCTATGTCCTCCGCCTATCTCCAGTGCATCGAGGAAGCCTGCGGGCGCCGCCAGGACCCCAAGAAGGACGGTCATGCCTGCGCGGCCTGCGGCGGCTTGCTCGATGTGAAATATGATTTTGATCCCTTCGATCCGGAGCAACTCCGGCGCATTTGGCACCAGCGGCGGCTGAGTGGCGAGCCGATCGACCGCAGCGGAGTATGGCGCTTCCGCGAGCTGATTCCCTTTGTGGATTCCGGCGCGCGCATCATCTCACTTTCCGAAGGCTCCACCCCCTTGGTGGGAACCCGGCGCGCGGGCTGGTGGGCCGGCCCGGTCCACTTGACCATCAAACACCAGGGCAACAATCCCACCGGCTCTTTCAAAGATCTGGGCATGACGGCCTGCATAACGCGCGCGGAGTCGCGCGGCATCCGTATGGTAGCGTGCGCCTCGACGGGTAACACTTCGTCGTCGATGGCCGCTTACGCCGCGCGCGCCGGCATGAAGGCGCTGCTGTTTGTTCCCTACAAGCAAATCTCCGCCGCCAAGCTGGCCCAGGCGCTCGACTTTGGCGCGTTGGTAGTGGAAGTCGGCGACAATTTCGATGAGGCTTTCCGCCTGCTGCGCGAAATCGCCCCCGAACTGGGACTCTATCTGGTGAATTCCATCAATCCCTTCCGGATTGAAGGCCAGAAGACCATCGTCGCCGAGATGCTGGAGCAGCGCGCCTGGCGCCCCCCGGATTACATTGTGGTTCCCGGCGGCAACCTGGGAAACTCTTCCGCCATCGGCAAAGGCCTGCGCGAGCTCAAGGAGTTGGGATTCATCGAGAAGGTGCCCCACGTCGTCATCGTTCAGGCGGCAGGCGCCAACCCCTTCTATCAAACTTTGCGCGCCGGCGCGCCCGATTTGCTCGCAGTCGATGATCCCCACACGGAGGCCACGGCCATTCGCATCGGCCATCCTGCCAACTGGAAAAAAGCGCGGCGGGTGCTCGATTGGGCGGGCGGGTTCTGCGAGTCGGTGACGGATGAGGAAATCTTTGAGGCTAAGCGCGTCCTGGCCGAGGATGGGGTGGGCTGCGAGCCTGCTTCCGCCGCCACCATCGCGGGCGTGCGCAAGCTGGTGCGGGCGGGGAAAATCGAAAGGCACGCGGACATCGTCTGCGTCCTTACCGGCCACCAACTTAAAGACACCGAGTACATCATGCGTCACCGTTCGGAAGACCAGCAAAACAGCCAGCGGTTGCAGCTTGAACCCAACTTGGACTCGCTGCGCCGCGAATTGAAACGCGCGCTGAGGCCGTTGGGCAGGTAGGCAAGTGGGCAGGTGGGCATCAGCAAGGCAGGCAGTCGGCAGATAGTGAGATGGGCAGTGGGTCTGCCTTTGCCATCTGCCTACCTGCCCACTGCCTATCTGCCTACCGTTTTACTGCCCATCTGCCTAGATTCATATGAACGAGCAGTTGCGGCAGAAAGTGCGGTTCCTGACCACGCGGCTGGGCGCCATGGTGCGCGAGCAGTCGGGTCCGGCGGTGTTTTCGGCCATCGAAGTCTTGCGGAAAGTTGCCAAGCAGATTCGCCAAAACCCCAAACTTGTAGGGGCACGCCATGGCGTGCCCCTACGGGCCAAGGAGCGCGCGGTCAATCGCCTTTCCGTGGATGAGGCCGCGGCCGTCGCGCATGCTTTCAGATTAGTTGCAGGTTGCTAATCTAAAATCCAAAATCTAAAATCGAAAATCCTATGGGCCGAACGGAGAAAATCCGCCTGGACCGGCTTCTGGTGGAGCGAGGGCTAGTGGAGTCCCGCGAAAAGGCGCAGGGCCTTATCCTGGCGGGGCAAATCCTGGTGGACGAGCAGAAAGGAGAGAAGTGCGGCGCGCTCGTCGACGCGCAGGCCGCTTTGCGCCTGCTGGGCGAGGCCCCCAAGTACGTGAGCCGCGGCGGGCTGAAGCTGGAGGGGGCGCTCAAACACTTTCGCATCAATCCTGACACGAAGGTGTGCCTCGACATCGGCGCTTCTACAGGAGGCTTTACCGATTGCCTG
>JBEKAD010000658.1:0-3456 GCA_050018435.1 Terriglobia bacterium | reverse complement strand
CGCTCGCGCAAGCAGACGCTGGTGGATTACGGTTTCCGCTTGCCCTCGGCGCTCGACAATCGCCCGCTTTCCTTCGAGGAGTTTGAGCACCGCGTCGGCCAGTTGATTTACGTCTCGGCGACGCCGGGACCCTATGAGTTGACCAAGACGGGCGGGGAAGTGGTGGAGCAGGTCATCCGCCCCACCGGATTGATTGACCCGGAAGTGGAAGTGCGGCCCACGCGCCACCAGATTGATGATTTGCTCGGTGAAATCCGCCAGCGCGCCGCGGCGAACGAGCGCGTGCTGGTGACCACGCTCACCAAGCGGATGGCCGAGGACCTGGCGCAGTACTACGCGGAAGTGGGCGTGCGCTGCCGCTACCTCCATTCCGAGATCGAGACGCTGGAACGCGTCAAAATCCTGCGCGATTTGCGGCGCGGCGAGTTTGACGTGCTGATTGGCATCAACCTGCTCCGCGAAGGCTTGGACCTGCCGGAAGTTTCTCTGGTGGCCATTCTGGACGCTGACAAGGAAGGCTTTTTACGTTCTGCCGGCGCGCTGATTCAAACCATGGGCCGCGCGGCGCGCCACTTGCGCGGCAAAGCTATTCTTTACGCCGACCGGCACACGGACTCCATGCTCCAGGCTATTGGTGAGACCAATCGCCGCCGCGCCAAGCAAGTCGAGTACAACCAGGAAAATGGCATCACCCCGGAAAGCATCATCAAGCCTGTGGATATGGTACTGGCGTCCATTGTCGAAGCCGATTACGTGACCGTGCCGATCGAAAGCGAGGACGAAAATGCGGCGACCGGCGATCAGCTCGAGGAATTGATTCGCACTCTCGAAACCCGCATGCGCGAGGCGGCAAAACAATTCGAGTTCGAAAAGGCCGCCCAGTTGCGCGACCGGATCAAGGGGCTTCGGGAGAAGGGAATGCAGAGTTAGTATCCGCGCGGCGGAGCCGAAAGAGAAAGTCAAAAGGCAAAGCGCAAAAGGCAAAAGTGAAAAACAGGCGGCGCAGCGCGACTGCCGGCCGCAACTCAAGAAGGATTTCACTACAGAGGGCACGGCGCGGTTTCCCACCATTCCGGCACCACCCACCCTTCGTCGTGGCATTCCACTTCCGGCGGAAGGTAGGCGTTAATAGCCACACGAAAATCCTTGCCGGACCATGCCGCATTGGTCCGAATTTTGAGCACCAGCCAAGGAGCACGCTGGTTGTTTTCGGTCTGTCGAAAGCCGGGCACAGCCTCCAAGTGCAGCGCCTGGTCACCAACCCATGCCGCCGCTTGAATAAGGTCCGCGGGCTGGCGGCAACGCCACCACTTCCCATCCTTGAGCAGCCGGAGGACGATGGCCAGAACGTGCGGACGTCCCCCCAGGTCGGGCAGTTTCGCGCGCCGGGCGATGATCCGCTTTTGGTAGCCGCGGTTTTTGAGTTCCTCCAAGGTGGGACGGGTCACGGTGGAGCGAAACGACAAATTCGGTTCAGCAAAAAAGATTTCCATCCCCGGCTCCACAGCCTCACTGGTAAGCTCCAGCCGGCGACTTTGCACGTCCGGCTTCTCTTCCGGTAGCTTGCGCCTGCCAAGCTCATGGCTCTTGCTGCCAGATGCATCCTCGGGGAGGATTTCGCACAGGGCGACTTCAAACGGCCGCAACCACATCTCGATAACCTGCCCGCATTCGAAAGGCGCCCCTCCCTCCTTGACCAATTCCGCGTGGTCAGGAAAGTGGCCAATCAACTTCAAGCGAGTTCCCGCGGGCGTTTTCAGCCCGATGCTTTCATCCAGGCGGAGGCGCAGGCGGCGGGCCTGAAAATCCACGTTGTTCATGAACACGAGTCCACGATCACCCTGGAAGTAGGCATATCCATAAATTTCATTCTTCCAGGGGTCACCGAGGATGCGCTTCTGCCGGTGGAGTGTTGCTTCGTTCTGTTTCGCCAGCTTTTGCAGCCACGCCAGAAAGGCGACGTCGCGATCACTGAAGGAATAAAGGTCGCCCCAGAGTTGGGGAAACAGCAAATTCCCGCGCCCCAGGTCCATCACCAGAGCCTCGCGCCACCGTTCCTTCCTCATGGCATTGCCCCACCAAGTGTCGGTAATCCACACTCCCAGACTATCCTTGCAGACGGGCGGAATGAACTCGGCAAATTGGTTACCCTGATCCAGAGCTAAGGTCACCGCGTCGCGGAAGAAAAGGCTGGGATAGTCACCGGTGCTGGCGGCTTCCAAGGTGATTCTCTTTTCGAAAATCGAATCCCCGTACAAAAGCCAGAAGGGTGAGCGGGTCCCCCAATACCACATAATGTAGAGATCCGGACATGCTTGGCGCGTGGCCTGGGCGATCTCGATGAGGGCGTCATAGTTGGCTTCGGTGGAGTATTTCCCCGGCAGGTGATGGTGTTCCGTGCTGTTGCAGTAACACACGGAGCCGTCGACTTTATAGAATCGAAGACCGTAGTGTTTGATATGTCGAAGCAGGGCGTCGCGGAACATACTGAAATAGGGCTCAGAGGCCAGGCACAACTGGGTGTGCCAGTTGTCCGCATGAAACCCATCGCGATAATAGGAGCGCGGCCACTCACCCCCGGCCACCGGCGCTCTGCTCGGCGCCACGCGGGGGTTGTCGCCGATGCTCCAGTCAGCCCCGGTGCCACTGAACCAGAGGCCCCACTTCATGCCCAGTTGGTGGGCTCGTTGGATAACCTGGTCCGGGCCGGCCGGAAAGCATTGGGGCCAAAACTGCGTCATGTCGCCCGCGCGGTCCTGCCAGCCGACATCGGGGACGTAATAGTCGAACTTCACCCCTTGCTTTTGCCATTTCTCCAGCAGGTCCATCGTGCCCAGCATTTCTCTGTCGTCCAAAGTCCAACACGGGTTGTCGGGAAAACCGTTGATTCCGAAGGGGTCGTAGATACTCAACAGCCCCTTTCGCGGGCTGCGCGCACGAATGTATTCCAGAAACTGTTCGCGGCCCTCGCCACGAGGCGCCACGCCGACCAGCGCCACCTTACTGGTGAAACTGGCGCCGGGAGGCAATTTTTTTCCAGGGAAATGCCGCAACCGGACCCGTCCGTTCACGCCTTGGTTGAGCCCGGCGGGATGCTCGACGGCGCAAAAGAGTTCATTGTCGATGAGCAAAGGTTGGCCGTAATCGCCTTCGCGCATGGGCGCGTCGAGCTGAAAGTCATCCAGGTCAACGTCCAGCAGGAGCCGCTCGGCATCCGCAAGGTTTTTCACCTCAAACCACTTTCGCCGGGTGAATCCAACCAATGCGTGATGGACCGTGAGCTGAAGTTGCGCGCCATCGTTCACGAAATCAAAATCGCACCTGGACCGATTTCCGTCTTCCTCCTTGCGCCAACTGCTCAGTTTGACATCTCCGTCGTAACCGTGGGGCTGACCGTCGGCGATGAACTGGTCTGAGAGCCTTTGGTCAAAAATGAACCGATCGAGAATTTCGTCC
>JBEKAD010000657.1:0-3463 GCA_050018435.1 Terriglobia bacterium | reverse complement strand
CCTTGCCGTGGATGCAATGAACGCATCTGCTGTTGCTCGGTTGCGGGAAAGAAAACGGCGCGTGGAGAAGCCCTTCGCGGTCATGACGGCGACCCTTGCCGATGTGGAGGGATTCTGCCGGCTGGATCATGTATCACGCGACCTGATGCAAAGCCCGGCGCATCCGATTGTCCTCCTCAAGAAGAAACAACCGGAAGGCCTTGCCCCTTCAGTTGCGCCGTTCAACCGCGACCTGGGGGTTTTTCTCCCTTATACTCCCTTACACCATTTGCTTTTTGATGAAAAACGCCTTTCGGCGCTGGTGATGACGAGCGGAAACATTTCCGAAGAGCCCATTGCCATCGACAATTCGGAAGCGCTGGAGCGGTTGCACGGCCTTGCGGATTACTATCTGGTCCACAATCGCGAAATCCTTCTGCGCGCCGATGATTCCGTGGTGCGCGTGGCGGGCGGTCGGGGGCGTCAGGTGCGCCGGTCGCGCGGCTATGTGCCTGCCCCCGTATTCCTGAAGGAAGAGTTGCCGCCGGTGTTGGCGGTAGGCGGTGAACTGAAAAACACCATCTGTCTCACCCGCGGCCGCGAGGCTTTTCTGAGCCAGCACATCGGCGACCTCGAGAACCTGGAAAGCTACAAGTTTTTCGCATCCACGGTCGCGGGGCTCAAGCGCATCTTGGAGGTTGAGCCGCGAGTCCTCGCCTATGACCTCCATCCGGATTATTTTTCCACGCGCTGGGCGCTGGCGCAGGAGGGCATGGAGCGTGTCGGGGTTCAACATCACCACGCCCACATCGCAAGCTGCATGGCGGAAAATCATCTTGACGGGCGCGTCATCGGTTTCGCTCTCGACGGCACGGGCTACGGGTTGGATGGCAACGTCTGGGGCGGGGAAGTACTGGTTTGCGATTATCGCGGCTTCGAGCGCCTTGCCCATTTGCAATACATCCCCATGCCGGGCGGGACAGCCGCCATTGTAGAGCCTCGACGCATGGCGATCAGTTATCTCTTTCAGCATTTTGGCCGTAACTTTTGGGATCTGGATATTCCTTTCGTGCGTGGGCTGGACCGCCCGCGGACGGAAACCCTCATTCGCCTGATCGAGCGCGGGGTCAATTCTCCGCTAACCTCAAGCACCGGCAGGTTGTTTGATGCCGTCGCCGCCTTGGCAGGAGTTCGCGACCACGTCAACTATGAAGCCCAAGCGGCCATCGAGCTGGAAGCCGCCATGGCCGTAGCGCCGGGCTTCAGCCCGGCATGTGCCGCCCTAAAGGACGGCGCTACCCCGCTCGAGTTTGAGGGGGTGCATACAGCCCCCCTCATCGGAGGGACGAACGAGGGCGATGGCTATCCCTTCGCGATTCGAGAAGCGAGCGGCGGCTGGATCATCGACGCTCGCCCCATGTTTCTGGCCCTCGCCCAAGACCTTCGCGAAGGCCTCCCTACCGGCGTCGTCAGCCACCGATTCCATTTGGGTTTTGTGGGTGTCCTGGCGCGTATGGCGGAACTGGTGCGCGGGCAAAGCGGGCTGGAGCGGATTTGCTTAAGTGGCGGGTCGTTCCAAAACTGCTTTCTCTCCCGTCATCTTCAACAGCGCTTGGAGGCCCAGGGCTTCCAGGTGTTCACTCACGCCGAAGTCCCCTGCGGCGACGGAGGCATAAGTTTGGGGCAAGCGGTTGTTGCCGCCCATCGTATGGGTTAAGTCAGGCTTTCAGATAGGGGGCAAGCTCTTTCCACCACTCTTCCAATTCACGTCGATCGAGGTCGTCGAGTCCCGCGCCGGCAACGCCGCGCAGTTTCGCAGTTGTGAACACACCGCGGCGGACCAGCACCTCCTTCACAAAGGGGAGGCCGTAAATTTCTTCCAGGTTGATCATGGGCAAGAGCTTTTCGAAAATCGCGTGGGCCTCCGGGATCTTGCCTTGAGTTGCGAGGTTGTAAACCTGCACGGAAACGTCAGTGAACTGGCAAGCCGGCATGGTGCCGGCGGCCCCATGGGAAAGTTCATCGAGAAGGTTGCGGGCCCCGCTGCCTGAGAAGATGCCTTTCATGACGCCCGAGCGCGCATACTCACCGATTCGGTGAGCGACGGGCGCAACCTCTTCTTTGATGTAGGCAAACTGCGGATTCTCCTTGGCCATCTGGATGACAAACTCCGTGGGGAGGGCCGGTCCCCAGGGGGCGCCGCTGTTCTGAATGAAGATGGGGAGCTTCACTCCCCGCGCCAGGGTGCGATAGTAGCTGGCAGCGTTTTCCAGGCCTACCGAACCCAAATACGGTGGCAGCGAGATCAAGGCGGCCGCGCCATGCGCTTCGGCGTGCTGGGCGAACTTGAGCGCCAAACTGCTGCTGGGCGCCTGAACGCCGATCACCACATTCGTCCGGCCGGCCGCGGCGCCAAGGATGACTTCCGCTCCGCGCGTGCGCTCCTCCTCGGAGAGCACGTAAAACTCGCCGGCGAGCTGGGGCCACACTAATCCATGATCGCCCGCCCGAACGCAGAAATTCACCTCCCGCGCAAGGTCGTTCCAATCAACCTGATCGTCCTGGTTGAAGGGGGTCTGGAGAATGGCGAAAATCCCGTGGAAGCCGCCGGCGGGCGCGGCGTGCGCTGAGCCGGTGCGCCAACTCGCGAAAAGCCCGCACCAGGCGGCTGCCCCGGCGGAGCTCCGCAAAAGAAAATCACGACGAGAGATTGAGTGTTTCATGGGGCGCTCCCTCGGTTAGACGTAAGCGATGCACTCGATTTCAACCGGAGATCCGCCGGGCAGATCCTTTGCCGCGATCGTCGTCCGGGCCGGCGGGTTCGCGGGAAAGTAGGAGTGGTACACCTCGTTCATGGCTTGGAAATCCGTGATGTCGGTAAGGAACACCGTACACTTCAGTACCTTGTCCAGGGAGGACCCGGCGGCTTCCAGAACCGTCTTCAAGTTTTCCAGGCACTGTTTCACTTGATTCCCGATCGGTCCCGGAACCACCTTGTGGGTTTGGGGGTCTTGTGCTCCCGCGCCAGAGAGGAAGAGCAAATTCCCCAGTTGGGTGGCGGGGCTAAAGAGGGACGCCGGCGTTAGTGGCTCCCCGGGCCGGGGGATGACTTTTTTCTGGGCGCCTGACTTGCCCGGTGCGGCGGAAGCAGGCAAGGCCAGCGTGGCGGCTCCGACCGTCGCCGCGCCGGCGAGTGAGCCTTTTAGAAAAGAACGACGAGGGGATTTGTTGGTGCGCATGGAGAACCTCCGTGGGAAAGATTGGACGCCCCAGCACGGGCCCGAACGCGAATCGGTCCTCGCGCCGGGGCGGGTTAGAAGCTATCACAATCGTGTCTGTTCACAAAAGAGCGCTGGGGCGGGGAAGACGTTCCCCAAGGTCGTCATGGGACATAGGATGGTTCGGTACTGTCCTAATCTGAACTTTTGGAGGCAGGATACCGGAAGGCCGGGCATTGCTGCCCGGCCCGGTGGTGAGAATTATT
>JBEKAD010000656.1:0-3471 GCA_050018435.1 Terriglobia bacterium | reverse complement strand
ACGGGAGTCCCGCGCCTGGAACCGCCAAGTCAATCGGCATCGGGTCAAGATCAACTGGCAGTTCACCCGCAAGAGGGCACGCGCAAAATTCGGCTATAAAAGGAATCTCTTTAGACGGTCAAGGACCCAGTGACAAGAAACAGCCGAGGTCGGAAGTGGGAAGAGCGGGCAGAGCCGACGGGCAATCGCCCGCGTGACACACTTTCCCATATCGGCTATCGGTAGTGTCGGGTGAGAAGATGAATCAATTTGCTGGCTCCGAAAATCGCAAATCACAAATCGCAAATCTCAAATCACCCGATGGCCCGATGATTTCACCGCCAAGCGAAAATCCGCTTCCCCGCGTTTCTATTATGACAATCAGCTCCAGTGGGAATAAAATCGCAAGTTCATATCGAGTGGCGGGGTGACGTTTATGTTTGCGCCCTGCCGTATGAATCCGCGCCCCTCAACGCAAAGGATGCCCATGATTGTTCCCTATGCCGATTTGAAAGCCCAATACGCTGCGCTGCGCGAGGAGGTTCTGGCAGCGCTCGACCGCGTGGGCAGCAAGGCCGCCTTTATCCTGGGCGAAGAAGTTCAGGAATTCGAGCGGGAATTTGCCGCCTACTGCGGGGTGAAGCACTGCGTGGCGGTGAATTCCGGGACCAGCGCCTTGCATCTGGCGCTGCTGGGGGTAGGGGTGCAGGCCGGCGACGAGGTCATTACGACGCCGAACACTTTTATCGCCACGGCGGAAGCGATTTCCTATACCGGCGCCAAGCCCGTGTTCGTGGACATCGACCCGCGCACGGCCAACATCGACCCCGGCAAAATCCCGGCGGCCGTGACCCCGCGCACGCGGGCCATCCTGCCCGTGCACCTTTACGGCCTGGCCGCGGAGATGGACTCTATCCTGGAGATCGCGGCGCAGCACCGCCTGGCCGTCATCGAGGACGCTTGCCAGGCGCATGGCGCGCGCTACCACGGCAAGCGAGTGGGAAGCATCGGCAACGCGGCGGCGTTCAGCTTTTATCCCTCGAAAAACCTGGGCGCCTATGGAGAAGGGGGCGCCCTTACGACCAACGACGAGGCGCTGGCGGCGCGGGCGCGCACCCTGCGCTCCCACGGCGAGTCGCGCCGCTACTTTCACGACGCCCTCGGTTACAACTATCGCATGGATGGGTTTCAGGGCGCGATCCTGCGCCTCAAGCTGCCACGGCTGGAGCAATGGAATGCGCGGCGAAAAGAGCTGGCGGAAATCTACCGCCTCACCCTGGCCGGCGCGCGCGTGGAACTACAGGAGGGGGGCGCCTCCAGTGAGCGTGTCGATCACCTCTTGGTGGTTTACGTGGCCGACCGCGATGCCGTCCGCGCCAGGCTGGAAGAACGCGGCGTGCAGACCGGCGTCTATTATCCGCTCCCCATTCACCTCCAAAAGCCTTATCAATCTCTGGGCTATCAGCGAGGTGATTTGCCGCATGTGGAAAGGGCCTGCGAGCGCGTCATCAGCATGCCGCTTTATCCCGAAATGACGAATGAGCAGGCGGCTTACGCGGCCCAGACGCTGCGGGAGATTGTGGGCGAGAAATGACCAGGGATCGAAACTCGAAAATCGAAACGCGAAATTCGCGGCGAGTTTCGACTTTCGATTTTCGAGTTTCGAGCAGCGTCGGGACGCGACCCATGATTGATGTTAAATTGATGAGGGAGAATCAGGCGGCATGAATCAGCGGCGCAGTTTCGCATGGATGGACCTCCTATGGCTGGCGTTTCTGGCCGGATTGGCCGCGCTTACGCCCCGCCTGGATATCGTCCACAAACAGCTCATCCTGCTCGCCATTGGCGTGTTCCAAATCTTCGAGTACCGCTTCCTGGAATGGGTTCCGGAACGGGGGCGCAGCTACAGCGTTATCCTGAAAATCTTGTTGGGCTCGCTGCTGGTGGCTCACACGGGCGGGATTCGGAGCAGCTACTATCTGATTTACTTCGTGCCTGTGGTTACGGCGGCGATGTACTTCGAACTTTGGGCCACCCTGGCATGGACCGCGTTGACGTCGGCGGCTTACTGGTCCTTCGTGATTTGGGAGTTGAATGAATACGAATTAACGGGGGAAGGCGCCGCCGAATTGGCCCTCCGCAACCTGTTTTTCTTTCTTGCCGCCATCGTCGTCAATCGTTTCGTAACGGAAAACCGCGAGCAAGCGAAGCTCTACCGCGAGCTCGCCGAAACCCTGGCAGAGACCAACCGCCGGCTGGAGCAGGCGCAGGAGGAAGCGCGGCGGTCTGAGCGGCTGGCAGCGCTGGGGCAGCTTTCCGGCGGGTTGGCGCATGAATTGAGGAATCCGCTGGCGGTCATCAAAGGCTCGGCGGAAACTTTGGCGCGCAAACTCGCGAGCACTGACCCGATTACAACGGAGCTCGCGGGTTACATTTCCAGCGAAGTAAACCGCATGAACGCGCTAGTGACACGCTTTCTTGATTTTGCCCGCCCGCACCATCTCGACCAGCGTCTGGAGCAAATTCCCCCGCTAATTGAGCGGTCGCTGAAGGCGGCGCATGATCGCTGGCCTGATGCCAAGGTGGAAGTGGAACGGCAATTCGCCGCGAATCTGCCGGAAGTTACCCTGGACGGCGGTCTGATGGAGCGGGTGTTTACCAACCTGGCCCTCAACGCCTATGAGGCCATGGGCTCCGGCGGGGGCAAGCTACGTGTGACGGCAGCCCCGAGTTCCGATGGCAAGGGGGGCGTGGAGATCACTTTTCAAGACAGTGGTCCGGGGATTCCCGCCGAACTGCGCGAGCATATCTTCAATCCCTTTTTCACCACCAAGGAAAACGGCGTGGGGCTGGGGCTCTCAATCGTCTCGAAGATTGTAGACGATCACCGCGGCTGGATTCGCGTGACTAGCGAGCCAGCGAAAGGCGCGTGCTTCCAGGTGTACCTGCCGGAGGGGGGTCGACGGAAGCAAGTGGCGGAAGCAATCGGAAAATCAAAAGATCGGGAGATCTGGTGAGTAGGAGCAAAATCGGCGTGCGTGGTTCATTGTTCACCCGATTACCCGATAAACGAATTACCCGATTATTACCGGCTGTCTATTTCGGGTTGAACGGCTCGCCGCCATGGGGCGAGATTTGGGTCAGCGCGGCGTCCAGGGGGCCAGCCGCGGCCGGGGCCGGCACCGCCCCTTTAAAGAGGATATCCTCCGGGGCCACTTTGCGGCCGTAGAGCTTTTCGTTCGAAGCATCATCCTGCTTGAACATCTGCCCTTCCAGCGAGACGCCGGCAAAGGCGCCACGCGAGCGCGAGTAGGTGAGGATCTCGGCGTGGAGTTGCAGGTCCGTGGCGCCTTCCGCGCTGCGGCCCACCGGCCCACCCGCGGCGGAAGCGTCAGCCCCGAGCTTGGTCTTATCATGCAGCAGTTGCTCCGCGCCCCGTGAGTTCATGACTAGCAGGACGAAATCCGTGGATTGGCCCCCAAGCTGGAAGCC
>JBEKAD010000655.1:0-3486 GCA_050018435.1 Terriglobia bacterium | reverse complement strand
CCTTGGTAGGCACAGTCGAGGTAAATCATGGGCGAAAAGTCAGAAAACTCCTCACGGTAATTACGCATAGGTTAAAATCCCATCTACCTACCGAACAGTCGGTCGAGTAGGGATTTGTGGTCTTTGTCGGGCTTTGCTGGAGTATCCACCAAAAGAGGTTCTACCTTGTCCTCTGGCCAAGGTTCGCGCGCGCGGTCCCACGCTACAACTTCCAGCAACGAAGTCCAAAGTTCCAGGCAATGGAGGCCCTTGGTGCGATGCTCTTCCGATCGGTCCTCACTTCGCTCCAGTACCCGGCCGTAGCTGGCGCGCAGCCGCCCCAACCCCTCGCCCGCCACGGCGGGAGTAATCCGCCAGGAAGGCTCTCCAAGCCTCAGATGTCCCTTCCTCGCATCCTGGAAGGATTCTATGAAATGTCATCAACTTGGACATGGTGGGAATTCGGAAGCCCGGCTGGGCAGGCCGTCTCGCTGCCGCCTGCTATAACTATCGAGGAAATTCACGCCCCCATGGTTTGTCTTTTACCGCCGCTCAGCCGCCTGGACGGTCTGCGCCAAGTGTGCCGCCACCCAGGTGGCGGTATCACTGACGGCTTGATCCAGCGTCGGAGGATTGAACGGCCTGTATATTGTGTCCTGCCACACGGACGCGCCATTGCGGTCTGAAATAAAAACCTCGGAGTGCACGTGCTTCAGCCGGCGCGATTCCAGGCACGATCCGCGGAGTGTGGCGTCGGCATCTTTTGCCTTAGTGACCAAACGAAACCGCCCCCACTTTCCCAGAGCCTCAACCAGCTTGTCGCTCAGAGAATTGTCAATGCTCTCGATGTAGAGAGTGCGAATCCGCATCAATCTCTTAAGGTCAGTTGTGGTGGATGTGAGCGGGCCGGATTCTAAACCCGGTCCGGGTCGAGGGCCAAGCGTGGGACGCTCGTTCTGTTGTGGAGGCTGCCCCTGCGGATTTGACTGATTGGGATTCTGCCCCGCCTGAGCCCACATCGCCAAACTGGCAAGCAGGCAAATCGCCAGATGCCGAGCACCCCATTTCATGGCGACCTCCCCGGGCCGAAATCATGCAAACCCAGCCCTTCCGAGCCGCACGGCCCCTATTGGCCGTAAATTCGTTGGTTTTCCTTTAATGCCCTTTGACGGTCTTTCAAATCCTGCATCGTGTCCTTCTGCTTCTGTTTCAGGTCGCGACTTGCGCGCTGCATTTGGTGCTTTGTCTCAGCGCGCATAGCGCTAGATACCCGCGCGTTCTTCCAGGACTGCTTGATGTTCCGCTGCTGAACCTTTAAGGCATCGCGCTCGCGCTTCTGCTGTAATTTAAGCTGCTGTCGTTGCGCCCGCCAATCGGCATTCTGGGCTCGCACCGTGCTGGCCAAGCTGATCCCCAGACACATCGTAGCGACCATCACGATCAGATAGTTACGCATGCTGCCTCCACGTGCGCTCAGATGGCTGCCCGACGCGAGCTTGTCCCGCCGTAAGCTTTGCGGCTTGGAGTGTCCCCTCTCCACCATCATCTTAGCGAGAATACGGACAGAGTACAACCGTTTCCCTTGCGCGTGCCGCTGCCAGGCGGAAGGTTCGCGCTCGGCGCGGCGTCTTGGGGGGGCCGGCCCGGCCAAATTTGCGATCGGGTCGGCCGCGCTTCCTCTGCTCGCAGGGAGGCGGGTCAAACAAAGACGAAGGGCATCCAAGCCACGGTTGCGGCGCGGGCGACCCATCGAGGGTGAACGCCGACGCCTCTCCCCAGGAAGGCACCGCCAGGGCAAATCATTGGGCTTCGCCCGGCAACCCTTCCCACGTACGGAGACCGGTTCGGCTTAAGTACAAGGGGATGTTCTTGAACAGGGGATTCTCGGCTTCAATCTCCCGGATCATGGCCCGTTTCACGTGGGAGAGCGCTCCCGAGAGGATCGTGAGTGACCCACCGTCTCCCCCTGCCCCATTCACCTTCCATCCCAAAGCGCCATGCGCCCTCGCGATCTCGATCACCCGTCGCGCCTCCGGACTCACCAGGTCAGGATGAAGGCGTCCCTGCGCCTCGGTGTTCTCGATCATGGCCTTTCCGAGCCCGGGAAAGTCCCCGGCGTATACGGCGTCGCGGGATTTCTCCGCCGTGGCGCGCAAATCCTGAAGCTTTTGGCAATCCCCTCCCAGCCCCTCGAGTTCCCGAATGACCTTTTCATGGACTGCAGATGAGGTGTGGGATTTCCCGAAGTAGATCAAGACCAGGCGCCTTTCCAGCTCCCACCAAGTGGTGTTCGGCACCTGGATGGGGGAAACGGTGGCGTGCGGATAATCAAACATCTCGATGTAATTGATGCCGCCATAAGCCGAGCACAACTGGTCTTGGATGCCGCACTGTAGCTTGAGCATCTGGGTCTCAATCGCCTGGGCGGTGTAGGCAACCTCGTGCGCCGTCAGGTGCCCACGGGTAAGGCGGTCGAGCGCCCCCACCAGCGCCACGCCCACGGCCGCCGAAGTGCCGGTGGAAGCTCCGCTGGGCGCCTCGGAAAATATCGTGAGGTTCAAGGCCATGTCCGAGGGCACTTTCATGCGCACGATGGCCGCCTCCAGCAGCGGATGCTCACCCCATCCACCCGTCTTCTGGGTCACAGGAAAGCGCTGGCCGTAGTTTTCTGCAAAGACCACAATTTGCTGCGGCTGGTCCTCGCGGTGAAACACTTCCACCTGAACCTCCACATAGGGATACACGCCAATATTGAAGATCTTCCCTGTCTTGGCAAACCAGGTATCCGTCCAGCCGCCATTGTCACAAATGCGAATGGGCGCAACCCCGTTGATAATGCGCAGCGGCCGTTTGGCAGCAATTTCGTTCATCCTGTGCCTCCTTGCAACAGTCGGACTCCCCCCGCAGGTTAAAACCTGCGGCTACCCACGGTTGGCCCCTTGCGGGGCCGGACCAGAGACGGCTTATCCTAGCACCTACGGGGGCGCGGGGGGAACAAACAACCCCGGATACTCATTTTCCCATCTAACCGGAAAGCCAATGTGTGGCAGAATCAGAAACTATCCTCTGCGTATTTTCCGGCCGGGAAGTGGGTGCAGGGGAGGAGCCGGATATTCACGGGAAGAGAGCTTCACATTCAGAGCGCCCCCAAAACCAAAGATGCGGAAAACTTCCATGATGATTAAACATGCGGTGAAGCAGGCAGGGCAACCTCGCGCCAATGAGTTCGCGCGGCGGTTTTGCGTTGGGCGGAAATCCAGTCTTGTCCTCTTAATACTTTCACTGTTCCTGGCGGCGGATCAGCCGATCAGAAGCCAGCAAGCCACGGGAGGGCAAGCACAGGGGCCACCCATCACCGTGCACGTGAAGGTAGTCAACGTGCTCGCCACCGTGCGGGACAAAAAGGGAGCGATCATCCGCAACCTGGCTCAGGATGACTTCGAGCTGAGAGAAGATGACCGTCCGCAGACGATTCGCTACTTCTCGCATGAGACGGATCTTCCCCTC
>JBEKAD010000654.1:0-3506 GCA_050018435.1 Terriglobia bacterium | reverse complement strand
GAAGCCGCAAGCTCCCAAGCGCATCCGAGTGGGCGGCCAGGTGGAATCGGCCAAGTTAATTTTCCAGCCGAAGCCTGAGTATCCGCCCCTCGCCAAGATGGCGCGCATTCAGGGAACGGTGCGTCTGGACGCGGTCATCAGTAAGGACGGTACGATTCAAGATTTGAAAGTTATCTCCGGCCACCCGTTGCTGGTCAAAGCGGCACTGGACGCCGTAGCGCGTTGGCGCTATCAACCGACGATGCTGAACGGCGACGCGGTGGAGGTAGCTACCGAGATCGATGTGAACTTCACGTTATCCGAATAACCAGAAGGTTCTGGTAATTTTTGAGGAGGAAAAACAATACTATGGTTGCAAACTTAGCTCTGTGGTTGTTCCAGGAAGGCGGCGAGTCTGTGGGTTGGGACCCCCTTACCATGTGGCATTCGATGGGATGGCCGGCCCGCATCGTTGTGATCGTGCTGTTCATTATGTCGGCTTGGTCGATCGGCGTCATGATTGACCGTTGGATCGCTTTCAGCTCTGCTCGCAAGCAGTCGCGGGTTTTCGCCCCGGCCGTGGCGGGTGCGCTGAAGGATGGGAAAATTGACGAAGCGATTTCCATCGCGGAACAGAACAAGCGGAGCCACCTGGCGAAAGTGGTCACGGCAGGCCTCCAGGAATTCCAGGCGCATCAAGTGTCGGCGGAAATCTCCGGCGAGACCATCGAAGCGTCCAAGCGGGCTCTGGAACGGGCGGCGGCCATCGTACATGCCGAGCTGAAGCGCGGCGTGTCCAGCCTGGCCACCATCGGTTCCACCGCCCCCTTCGTCGGCCTCTTCGGCACCGTGCTGGGCATCATCCACGCGTTCCAAGGGATTTCCTCCGCGAAGTCCACGGGTCTGGCCGCGGTGGCGGGCGGTATTTCCGAAGCCCTCGTCACCACCGCTATCGGCCTGTTCGTCGCCATCCCCGCCGTGTGGATTTACAATTACTTCACCACCAAGATCGAATCGTTCGACGTCGAGATGGATAACTCCTCCTCGGAGTTGATCGACTATTTCATCAAGCGGACATCGCGGGGGAAGAAGTAAATGGCCAAGAAAACCACAACGCTTGGGACTGTTTCGGATATCAACGTAACCCCCATGGTGGATGTGATGTTGGTGCTGTTGATCATCTTCATGGTGATTACGCCCATGTTGCAGAAAAACTTCAGCGTGGATATGGCGAAAACCAACAACCCGCGCGACATGCAGGAAGCCGATAAAGAAGACGCGGTGGTTTTGGCCGTCAGCCGGGATGGCAAGATCTATCTGGGATCTGACCCCATCACTCCTGAACAAATCACCACGACGGTGAAGGACCGGCTTTCCAGCAAGCTGGATAAGACGGTCTACGTTAAAAGCGACCAGGCCGCGAAGTATGGCGTGGTGGTCACGGTGGTGGACAATGTCCGGGCCGCGGGAGTGGACTCCCTGGGGCTGCTGACTGAAAAGCGAGTCGAACGCCACTTCGCCGTTCCCCCGCAATAGGCGCGGCCGCAGGACGCTGCGCTCGGCTCGCTTAACCCGAAGGAGGGTAGTACTATGGCTATGGCCGCAGGGGGTAGCAAGAAAGGTCCCCTGGTGGACATGAATGTTACCCCGCTGATCGACGTGTTATTGGTGCTGCTCATCATCTTCATGGTGATCACCCCTTTGACACCCAAAGGACTTGACGCGCTCGTTCCTCAGCCGAGTAAGGACAAGACGCCGCCGCCGGACGAAGTCCTCAGCCGGACGATCGTGGTCAGTATCGACGCGCAGGGGTACCTCAAAATCAATCAGGAACCGACCGCGCTCAATGCGCTCGGTCCCCGGCTGGAGGACATTTTCAAAACCCGCAACGAACGAGTGATGTTCGTGAAGGGTGACCCTAACGTGAATTTCGGCAGCGTCGCTGAGGTCATTGACATCGCCAAAGGCGCGGGGATCGACAAGATTGGGTTAATTACGAGGGCGATTGAGGAAGGCAATTGAGGAAGGTTCGTAAGCATCGGATTTTCCCGGTTGGCTTCCCGCTGGCGAGTCAGAACCGCGCGTGTCGGCAGCGGCTGGGCTGGGCAGGAGGCTTCCGGTAATCGCACCTCGGGTGCGATGGTCACGGCTCATTGAACCCGCAAGGAGGGTAGGACTATGGCGATGACCGTGGGTGGTAGCAAGAACAGCCCCGTGGCGGACGTCAATGTTACCCCGCTGATCGATGTCCTGCTGGTGCTGCTCATCATCTTTATGGTGATCACACCTCTCGTGCCCAAAGGCTTGGACGCGCTCGTTCCCCAGCCTAAACCTATAGTGCCGGAGGAAGGACCGGTCCCCCGCACCATCGTTGTCAGTGTGGATTCGCAACGCCATATCAAGATCAATCAGGAATCGACCACGCTCAGCGCGCTCGGTCCCTGGCTCGAAGATATTTTCAAAACCCGCAACGAGCGCGTGATGTTCGTGCAGGGGGATCCTGACGTGGACTTCGGCGATGTCGCCGCGATTATCGACATTGCCAAAGGCGCCGGGGTCGATAAGATTGGGTTAATTACGAAGGCGATGGAGGAAGGATCTTAGTTTCTCACTTGCTTCCGTCGAGGGAGGTACCCCGATGAAACTTTACAAACTCGCCCCGATCTGCGGGGCGCTGCTGCTGGCGCTCGCGGCCTCCGGCTGCGACCGGCTGAAGGCGCGTGACCACCTTAATAAGGGAGTGCAGGATTACCGTAGCGCACAGTTCCAGCCCGCCATCATGCACTTTAAAGAGGCCGTACGTCTTGATCCCAGCTTGCTCAACGCGCGCCTGTATTTGGCTACCGCATATGCGCAGCAGTATGTTCCGGGCGGAGAATCCGCGGACAATAAACAGCTCGCTCAACAAGCTATCGACGCCTTCCAAGATGTCTTGAAGATGGATCCCGGCAATACCACGGCCATCGCCAGCATTGCGCAAATCTATTACAGCATGAAGAAATTTGACGAGGCGAAGGATTACAACCAACGCCGGATCAAGCTTGAACCCAAAAATCCGGAGCCCTACTACTGGATTGGCGTGCTGGATTGGGCGGTCTGCTTCCCCCGCGCACAAACGCTGCGCAAGGATCATAACCTCGACATGGCCAAGGACGCCGCCCATCCCAATGAGTTGCCGACGATCCCGGAAAAACTGCGCACGGGACTCGCCGAACAGAATGGGCCGCTGGTCGAGGAGGGCCTCAGTGTTCTCCAAAAGGCCATCGAGCTCAAACCCAACGACGACCAGGCGATGGTCTACCTCAACCTGATGTACCGCCAGAAGGCAGAGATTGATTCGGATGATGAGACCCGCGCGGCGGATTTGAAACAGGCTGAGGATTGGGTGAATAAGGCGCTGGCTACCCGCAAGGCGGGGGGCGCCGGCTCGAGTGAAGCCGCCCCCGCGGCTGCCCAGTAGGGGCACGCCCTGGCGTGACCCTACTTCGTTTGAGCTTCCGGCCGGACTTGTCTCGACCCGCGAGGTC
>JBEKAD010000653.1:0-3506 GCA_050018435.1 Terriglobia bacterium | reverse complement strand
TAATGATCATTCCCGATGCGACGCGCAAGAACTTCTTCGAGAACCTCATCGGCGGACTGGCTATGAATGTCGCCGGTCCAGTGATGCTCCGCCTGGTGTTCCATGGGTTTGTGGTTTTGGTTGGAACCCTGATCCTCGCCGGCGCGGTGAACACTGCCATCGTCGGTTCAAACGGCGTTCTTAATCGCGTTTCGGAGGATGGCGTTCTGGCTGACTGGTTCCGGCGCCCGCACCCCCGTTTTGGCACATCCTATCGCATTATCGATATGGTGGTCGGCCTCCAGATCCTGACGATTCTCCTCAGCCGCGGCAACGTTTACCTCCTGGGCGAAGCTTACGCCTTTGGCGTCATATGGAGCTTCGTCATGAAAGGCCTGGCGGTCCTGGTGCTGCGGTATAAAGACCCCGGCCCGCGCGAGTATCGGGTCCCCTTGAATCTGCATTTTGCCGGGCGGGAAGTTCCCATTGGACTGGGCCTCATTACCCTGGTGCTTCTCGGTGTGGCCTTGGTCAATCTGCTCACCAAGCAGGTCGCCACGGTCTCCGGGGTTGCCTTCACGATTGTGCTCTTCGCCGTTTTCTCGATTTCCGAAAAAGTGACCCGCTCGCGCCAAGGCGTTCACGAGGAGCTTGACCAATTTCATCTCGTCCCGGGGGAAGAGCTCACCCCCAAGGCGGTGGGAGTTCGGCCGGATAATATTCTGGTTTTGGTACGCGACTACCATACCCTTGACCACCTCGCCGCCGTCCTCCGGCGTGTGAATACTGCCCGGCAGGACGTGTCGGTTTTGCACATTCGCATTCTGCAACGCGCCGCTTCCGGCGAGAGTCCTTTGGTGGCTGAACAGCTTTTCAGCACCCGGGAACAACTTCTCTTTACCCGGGCGCTCGCTCTCGCCGAGCACGAGGGCAAGAGCATCCACTTAGCAGTCGCCGCGGCCAACGAGATTTGGGATGGCATTCTGCGCTCCGCTAATTCTCTCCACTCCTCGACCATCGTTCTCGCGCCCTCCGCGAAAATGCCGGTGGCCGAGGAAGCGCGTTACGCCGGGCTTGCCTGGGAAAAACTCTCCGACCCCAAGCCCCGCCTGACGCTTGAGATTTTTACGCCCGATGGACAGGAAGAAATCTTCTACCTGGGTCCGCATGCACCTCACCTGACGCCCAAGGAGATCGACTTGCTGCACAGCCTCTGGCTGCGCTTCAGTACCCAACTTGCCCCGGAAGAAGTCCACCACCACGATATCGTTCATTTCGCTCTGAACGAACTTCGTAACGAACTCGCGGAAGGGAAGGATCAGCAAGTTGCCGAGCGCTTGAAGGAACACCTCGCGCAGATCAAGTCCCGCCGCGTTCCACATCTCTAAGACCGATTTCTCACCACGGGTCTGGAAGGGCAGGGCTTCAGCCCCGCCCTTCCCCCAGCCCCCCCAATGCGTCCAAGCGTGGTGAGAAATCCGCGTTAGCAGCAATACTGTTCACATAAGGGGTTTGAGGAAATTATTCATCAATTTGTTCCGGAGAGACCCCCTCACCCACCGCCTTGCGGTCCCCCCTCTCCCCCAAGGGGGAGAGGGAAGAAGAATTCTTAGTTTTGGTGCTGCACTCATGAGTCTCTCTGCCCCAAGAAGGAGAGGGTGCTGACCACTGAAAGCCGACCACTGAAGATTTTTGCCCTCTCCCCCTTGGGGGTCCAAGGGATGCGTTGTTTTGAATTTACTTCCCTCTCCCCCTTGGGGGAGAGGGGGGACCGCAAGGCGGTGGGTGAGGGGGTCGAATATCGGGAACGGTCAGCTTAAGTGAACAGTATTGGCGCTAAGCCGGATTTCTCACCACGGGTTTGGAAGGCCGGGGTTTCAGAGTGTGAGTGAAATCGTTTCTTGACGCCAGGACGGCACTGTATTCCCATCGGGCGTGCTCAGCCTGACAGCCTGACAGCCTGCCACAAGTGACAAATGCTCGTACCCTGGTTTTGTGATATAAATTGAGCGATAATGAACCTTTGTAAGGGATAGTAAGCCTTTGTAAGGGATAATAAGCCTTTGTAGAGGAAGCTGCAATGGATCTCAGTGAGTTCATCTCCACTCCTTCATCGGCGCGGCCATCCGTTCCTTCTGACACCTCACGCGGGCTCGCCTTGGGGTTAAAAATTCTGAATTACCTACGCACCGAGGGCCGCGCCTTCTCGCTGGGCGAACTCGCCGCGTATACGCGACTGGGAAAGCCTTCGCTGCTGCGCTTGCTGCGGACGCTCGAAGGCATGGGTTACGTCTCGCGCGACGCCAACCGGAGCTATCGCATCGAGGTTGAATCTTCGGTGACCGGGGTGCGCGAGAGCCTGCGCTTGCTGCGCAAAGCCTGGGGGCGCTTCTCCCAGGAGATCCAGAGCCGCTGCGGTGAGACCGTTTCTCTTGCTTACCTCTTTGAGGATCACATCCGCGTGGTCGACGTGCTGGAGAGTCCGCAGCACATTCGCATGGCGAACTTCGTGGGCAGAATCCTTCAACCCTACGCTTCTTCGCTGGCGAAATCGATTACGGCCTTTCAGGACGAAGCGCTGATCCAGACGCTGCTCGATGTGTACGGGATCTACCGCGCGACCAAGTACACGCTGGTCGATCAACTCGCCATTCAGAATGAATTCGCGGCCGTGCGCGCGCGCGGTCATGCCGAAGATAAGGAAGAAACCGTCGAAGGCGGATACTGCATTGGCGCCCCCATTTACAGCCCCGAGCGGAAAGTGATCGCCGCGGTCAGCGTCTCTTCCCCCAAGTTCCGTGTCACGGCAGAATTCGTGGAAAAGTTCCCCACCCGACTGATGGAGACGGCCGATAATATCTCGCAAGCCCTGGCCGCAGAACTCCGTGGCAAGAGCTAGCCTACCGTCCCGCTTAGGATTTTCCAATTGACAGGGGGTGGCGCATACATAGAAGTCCATGTATGCGCCACCCTTGGCAATATGCGCTGCCGTAAAAGGATTGGCCGGCCGGAAGGACGGGGCGGCGCCTGTCCCGACTTGTCGGGAGCCCCGTCGTAGAACTCGGGTTGGTTTTGGGGGCTTTAGCCCCTGAAGCGATGCGGCTTCAGGGCCTGAAGGCCCGTTCAACCCTCTGCCCAGGGGCGGCGGGGCTAAAGCCCCGCCCTTCCGGAAGCCATAAATAATCCTGCTTACTAATGCAATTGGGCACTCGTCATCGCCCAGGAGCCGCTCCGGGTAGGGGGGCAATTTGATGTAGAGGCGGCTTTACGCCGCCACTTGGTCCGTCGGCTGACGGATAAACTCGCCGCTACAGAATCAAATTGACCCACCAACCCCGCTCCACGGTAAATTTGTTCTAAGGGATTGCCACAGAATGATGATCGACTTTGGGGAGTCGGGCCGCCGCCCCCCTGCATGGGGATGATTTAGGGAATTTGCAGGCCTTGCGTTTCGCAGAGCTTCGCTCTGCGGCGGCCGACGGTCAGGGAAGGAGTTGAGGTTATACGGGGGTGACGCCTAATTCCCG
>JBEKAD010000652.1:0-3524 GCA_050018435.1 Terriglobia bacterium | reverse complement strand
CCTCCTCGGTGGCGATCAGAGATGTCAGAGCAACATCATTCTGAATCCGCTACCGCAGGAGGGCAACTGTTGACTTTCTACAAACACCTATTTTGGACAAGAGTGAAATGACCACGCCCGCTTCGCGGGCTGGCTGCCGACGGTGCTTATCCTAGCGCCTATGTGGGGTTGGGGGGGCTCGCGCCGACGGAAAGAGGGGCGCGAGCTGAAGTCGGGTAGCCCGTTGGGTGGGTCCGCGATTCGGAATCGACCGAACAAGAAAAGCCGCGGACCTCACAAACGGAGGTCCGCGCTACGCCTCCTCGCCGATTTCAGGCAGTTGGCCCCCGCTACCCTGCGATATGCGCACCAAGCATGGCGAACGCTGAAGTCTGACGCGACAAACTGCAAGGCAGGGCTTAAGAAGTGAGTCCGGCGCTGGCTGGCAACGCAAGGTGCGCTTCCGCGCAGCGGTCGGGGCCGCGGGCTTGTGCTCGCGTGATCCATCACATCGAACCGACCCTTTGAGGAACAAATAGAAAAGCCGCAAAGCCTGAGAGTTTGTGACTTTTTTGAATTCGCGCGTAAGTCGGGATTGAAAACAAAAGACTTAAGCACCCGAAAATGGCCTACAAATCAAAAAAGTCACAACCTCTGAGCAGAGCGAAGGGGCCACCGCGCGGGCCTTGCGCTACGCTTGCTCCCGCAAGTGCCCTAACCCATGCCGCAGGCCGCCGAAAACTTTGTCGAAGGCTGGCGATGGGAGAGTGCCCAGCCGGTGGGTTGCCTTAACCGTTGGGAACGTGGTGACGCCCTGCACCAGGAAGGCGCCAGGCTTCAGGAACGCAACAGTTACAGTAATCTCCAAGGGTGAGCGGCGCAAGCTGGTGGTCCGCGGCACCACCGTGATGAGGGAGCGGTCCTGATCCCCGAAGGCGACGCTGACGACCAAAGCGGGCCGCGTCTTACCAGCAAGCCCGAAGTCGATCAGCCAGACTTCACCGCGCCTGGGGATCGGCATCTTTCTCCTCGAGGGACTCGAACAGGGCGACCGAAGCGGCGCCGATCTCTTCATCCTCCAGCGGGCCGGAGTCGAAGGGCAGCGAGCGGCGCAGAAGCTCCTCGGTGAAGGCGCGTTTCTCTTCCGCCGGCAGGTGTTCGAAGGCCTCGAGCAGGGCTTGGGTGTCGCGGCTCATGCCCCTATCATAGTAAGGATTTTCACCCGTGACAAAGGCCATCAAACTAATGCTCACGCGCCTGCCCGCTTTGTCCCTCTTAGCCGCCGCGCTCGCCGCCTTCCGCCTCCTGCTTCCTGACTCCTAGCTCTTGTCTACCGCTGGCCACCGTTCCTCAAGCCGCCCAGCCTTGAAAAATGCCCACGGACAGAAGGGCGCTGTCTGTGGCTACCCAATCGCGTCATGATCAGGGCCACGAGGGTGTGTTGACAGAGCTAACCGCCTCCCAAGGAGCACTCCAACAATGGGCCACACTCGTTTGGGCACAATTCCAAAGTCCAGGAGACGGACCGCGGTTGTTGCGGAGCTAGATAAGCTGGAAGGCGCGGCCCTACCCGGCGGGCTAGAGTTCTCGGAGAGCATTGCCGTGATCGCCGGACGCACGTTGGAAGCTGCGGAAGCAGGGCTCAACAAGGCGGTGAATGAGCAAGGGCACAGATACGCCTTTTATCTCTTAAGCCAACTTGCCTTGTCAGCAAGGGAAGAAAACTGGCCTCAAGCTCTTCAAAAAATTGGGATGGAGCTTTCGGAAGATAGCTCGGTCTTTGACCTAACGGTAGAACTCCAGGGCGCGGTCGATCGTCATATCTCTGCATTTTCTCGTCCCACCGACATCCCTGTGATGGCGCAGGGCGCGGTCTGGTGAGCAGCTTCCCGCCGCTGGCGCGCGCCAGTCATCTTTTTGCGGTGGGCGCAGGGTCTCGGCGGCCGGGCGTGAGGGCTGCTGATTCCGCGCCGAATTCGCTTGGCTAATGCTTTTCCGCGTGTCACTATGGGCGTATCGTTCGAAGGATTTTGGGGAAACCCACGAGACACCTGGGGGAAAGGCTAGAGCGGAACTCGTGGTTCCTCAGCCTGAGGACGGGGAAGCTGTTGCCGCTTGCATTTCCGCCGTGGAAGAGGGCGTTGCGCGGGCGCGGGTGAGCGGATTCTGCCTGCCCACGGGTGATGCCTTTGCGGCGGCGAGAGGTCTGTTTTCAGGAATTTCCTGCCAGAGGGAGGGTTGAGGCATGGCCGATTTCTACCAAACGGGTGTTTTGGCCACTCTGCACCGGCTGGGTGGCCGTCTTCTGGAGTCAATGGAAAAGGACCTTTGTGAATTCAAAAGTGTTCAGCCGATCGCGCTGGTTTTGCCTGCCCTCTACTCAGAATTCACAGGGTCCGCCATGCCGGGTATCCTCGAGGAGATTTCCCGAGTCCCCTATCTTAATCAGGTCGTCATCACGTTGGGCAAGGCGGACGCGCACGAGTTTGCCGAGGCCCGACGTCGGGTGGCCGGCGTGCATCCCAATGTGCGCGTGATCTGGAACGACGGCCCGCGCCTTCAGAAAATCTACCGGGATCTGGAGGCGAGGGGCATCGCGGTGGGCAGCGACGGCAAGGGACGCTCCTGCTGGATAGCCTACGGGTATGTGCTGGCGGGGGGCCGCTCCAAGATCATCGCCCTGCACGACTGTGACATCGTCCATTACTCGCGGGAAATGCTGGCGCGTCTCTGTTATCCCGTCGCCGACATTCGCATCGACTTTGCCTTCTCCAAGGGCTATTACGCGCGGGTGAGCGACCGGATGTATGGCCGTGCCACGCGCCTGCTGCTTACTCCGCTGGTGCGGTCGCTCGAAAGGGTGGTCGGGTTCCACCCTTTCCTGGTTTACCTGGACAGCTTCCGCTACCCCCTGGCCGGCGAGATGTGCATGTACGCCGACCTGGCGCGGATCAACCGGATTCCGGGTGATTGGGGACTGGAGATCGGGGTGCTGTCCGAGGTCTATCGCAATTTCTCCCTGAAGCGTCTCTGCCAGGTGGACATTGCCGACAACTACGAGCACAAGCATCAGAGCCTCGGCGACGACCCGCAGCAGGGCCTGCTGCGCATGACCGTGGATATTACCAAGACGCTGTTTCGAACGCTGGCGGCCGAGGGGGTAGTGCTTTCGGAAGGGGTCTTCCGGACGCTTGAGGCGCGGTATATCCGCACCGCAGAAGACACGATTGTGAATTACCACGCCGACGCCATGCTCAATGGCTTGGCCTTCGACCGGCACACCGAGGAAGAAGCCGTACATGCCTTTGCGCGCGGCCTGCGCCTGGCGGCCGAGAGTTATCTGATGGACCCGCTTGGGGCCCCGCTGATCCCCAACTGGAACCGCGTGGTGGCGGCGGTGCCGGATATCTTTGCCCGTTTGGGCGAAGCCGTCGAGGCCGACAACACTTAGGGAAGGTGCTCGTGCCGGAAGAGATTCTGACGGATCAGGTCAGGCAACAACTCCATGCCGCGGGCTCGGTGGACATCGTCGTCGGCATCCCCAG
>JBEKAD010000651.1:0-3530 GCA_050018435.1 Terriglobia bacterium | reverse complement strand
ACCCAGGCCGTTGGCCTGGGCTGAGGTAGTTCGCCCCTTTGGGGCTCGATTGGGCATCAGCAGCATCAGCACCCCCGGTGTCCAGCAAAAGATGTGGGACACGATCAGCTCCCCCAAAGGGGCGAGGGAAGAAAACTTCAAATTACCTCCCACCTGAAGGTGATGGAGTCGGCCCCCAATTCAGAATTCATAATTCATAATTCAGCATTCAAAACTCTTCCTGACACCTGACACCTGACACCTGCTTTTGTCACTCGTCACTGTAGTTTGATCCTGTCGAAGCCGTCATACTGCGACATGTCGGAGAGGATGACTTCGTCGCCGGGTTGCAATCCTTCCACGACTTCGATGGTGCTCACCGAGGCGCGGCCCAGCGTCACGGGGACGCGCACGGCTTCTTTGCCGCCGTTCACGAGTTTGAAGAGCGTAATCTTGCTATTGGCCTGCCCCAGAGTTGGCCGGCCGACATAGAGCACCTCGCTCAGCCGCTCGATGGTGATCGTCCCGTCCACACTCAGGTCCGGCACCGCGCCGGGCGGCAGCGCGTCGTCGAGCTTCACGTCTACCGTGCGCGTTCCCTCGATCACCGATGGATCGATGCGTACCACATGCCCGGCGATGACGCCATTATGGGTATCGATGCTGGCCTTCTGGCCGAGCTGCACATCTTTTGCCTGCGTCTCGGGAATCCTGAGCTGCGCCTTGAGGTGGGTCGGTTGGGCGACCTTGGCGAGGATGGTCCCGGCCGCCACGCGCTGCCCCACCTCCACCGGAACTTCCTGGAGCACGCCTTCCACTCCGGCCCGTACGCGGAGGGAAGCAAGCTGGCTGCGCTTGAGGTTGCACAGCGCGCGAAGCTGTTCGATTTTGGCCTGCTGGGCAGTAAGCTGCGCCGCAATGGAGTCGGAGAGCACCTTCACTCGCTCTGATTCAACCTGGGTTCGCGTGGCAAGGGCGCCGGCTTTCGCCGCTGAAAGCTTCAGATTCAGGTCCGACTGAAGTCCAAACTTCACCAGGGCTTCGTCCTTTTCCGCCGTAAGGTGGGCTTGTTGATAATCCGACTGTACCGTGGCTGCCGTGACCCTTTGGTCGAGAAGTTGGCTGTCGAGTTGCGCTTTGAGACTACTGAAATCGGCCACCGCCTGTTTCAATTGCCACTCGGCATCCAAGCTGGCCTGCTCCAGTTCCGGATTGGTCAGCTCGAGAAGGACGGTGTCCGCCTTGACGGCGATGCCGGGCAACAACCGACGTTTGACACGTCCATCCGTCAAGGCGGGAATCCACAGGATGTCTTCCGGAACGAGCGTGCCCAGTCCGCGCACATCCCGCACCATGGGCCCGCGCTTTACGGTGTCTGGCCAAATCGTGGCGCGCTCAACCGTAGGCGCAGCGGGGCCGAGGCGCGAAAGCCCCAGCGTTGTCAGGACGACCGCCACGCCACCCACCATACCTAACAGCAATCGGCGTCTGCGGCGCTTTCCGGCGTCTGATTCACGAGGTATGTCCATGGCCTAACCTCTAACTGCTAAGCGTCGAAACCGGCGCCAAAGTGGGACGTGGTACGTCAACGCACGCTTTGACACACTCCCCTAGACAATCGACACGAGGAATTTACGCCGCTACCTGTAGATTGTCAAGGGAAAAATGGCCCGGGGAAGAAGTGACGGGGGAAAGCGTGGCGAAAACGACATCTTGTCCGAATACCTAAGACGCGGGCACTGACACGTCCTGTGCATTTATGGACTGTAGCGGGGATTAGTCGGGTATCCACAACCCGCACACCGAGCCCACTTCAGCTATTCAACCCAATAGAAAAAAATCGAGTGAATTCCTAATACCCTATCTCGCTGTCCCCGATTCTTACCTTACCGGCAAAGCTGCGGTAGACATATATCGTGTAGCCAGCGACCAAGACCATACCGATAATCCACCACGCCAAGCCGATGCGCAGGCCGTAATCTGCGGCTTTGGCATTATCAACAGTGAGCGAGTAAGTGGGGTTGGTGCTGGCGGGCAGAACCTGCGGATACAATCCGAAGACGACGCTGGTCAACATGCCCACGATGTAAGTGCAAGACGCCAGGAAACTCTTTAAATCGTCCTGCTTTCGCATGAACCATGCCATCCCCGCCAGACCGAACAGTGCCAGCGCCGGAAAAACGTAACGCCAAGGGTGGGCGGCTAGATTCGCGGGAACCTCCGGTTGGATTACGAACGTAATCGCGGTGAGCACGATGGTCAGGACCAGGACGATCCACCACATGCCGCGCGCCAAGCGCAAGGAGCGGTCATGCACGGGGCCTTCGGTCTTCAGGGCCACCCACAGGGCGCCATGCAGCGTCAAGGTGACGAGAGCCGCCACCCCGACGATGATCGTGTACCAGTCCAGAATGCCGGTATTAGGTCCCAAGCGGAAGTTGGTCCAAAGCGCCTCAAAGAAATAACCTTGAGCGTTCAAAGGCACGCCGCGCACGACGTTGCCCAGCGCCGCTCCATAGAAGACTGCAAGCAAGAGACTTGCCCCGGCAAAGACGACGTCCCAAAATTTCAGCCAGATGGCGCTGGTCAGATGCCCGCGGAACTCCACCGCAATGCCCCGCAGAATGAGCAGCCACAGAACAATCATGAGGGGCAAGTAGAAGCCGCTGAAGCCGGAGGCGTATAGAGCCGGGAAGGCAAAGTACAGCGTTCCTCCTGCCGCCAGCAGCCACACCTCGTTGCCGTCCCACACCGGACCAATGGAGCGGATGACTTGCTGCCGCTCCCCATCATCCTTCGCCACCCACAGATGAATGGCGCCGGCACCGAGGTCGAATCCATCCAGTACCACGTATATCGCGATCATGATGGCCACGAGACAAAACCAAAGCGTTTGCATGAAAGCGCCTCCTCAGAACCCTTGCGTGCCAGCCTGCGATGCTTGGAAGGGCGGGGCTTTATAGGTTGCGAAAAACTCGTAGGCGCTGTCATTCTGAGGAGCCGCAGGCGACGAAGAATCTTGCACGGCCATGAAGATGCGCAGAGCGAGATCCTTCGCTCCGCTCAGAGGTTGTGACTTTTTTGATTTGTAGGCCATTTTCGGGTGCTTAAGCCTTTTGTTTTCAATCCCGACTTACGCGCGAACTTAAAAAAGTCACAAACTCTCAGGATGACAGCATGGCACCATTTTTCCGCAACGTGTAAATCCGGCCTCGACGAAAGGCTGCCCGATTCCCGCCTCCCGCTTTCTGCCTACTGCTTACTGCCTACTGCCGCCTCCGGCCCCTTCTCGATGGCACGATAAACCAGAAATAGAAACAAGATGCTCAATACGGTGTACATACCCATGAAGCCAATCAGGGTAAACCAAACATTGCCAGAGGAAACCTGCGGCGAGATGCCGGCTTCGGTGCGCATGAGCCCGTAGATCAGCCACGGCTGGCGGCCGAATTCCGCGGTCATCCAACCGGCGGTGTTCGCGATGTAAGGAAACGGCAGCGAGAGCATGAGCGCCCAGAGCATGCCCCGCGAATCATAGAGGGTCCCTTTCC
>JBEKAD010000650.1:0-4954 GCA_050018435.1 Terriglobia bacterium | reverse complement strand
CTCGCACCCAAACTTGCAGGTCTACGGTGGACAGCCAAGGTTCGATCTGGGCAGGAAGACGCATGGGAACCCCCTGCCCCTATTCTCTAATACTCTACGTTTGATGTCAAATCAGTATTAAAGGTGCGGCGCGTTCGGTTTTTGGCTCGAGTCATTAATCCCCCTCCAAACAGGCCCAAGGGGTATTGCCAAACCATCGCAGGCAACCCCGGTTGAGCCGCCTTACATTGCTCTTTCCTCTTGGCGCGAAGACGACCACCGCAACGCTTGCCGCTTGGCGCCGCAGCAAGGGTCCGCGGGCAGCTTGAAGTTTTTGCTTATCGCCCGCACTAACATCCAGTAGACTTTCGATGGAACAGCGGAATGAAAGTGCCGGGCATCGGCAGAGATCATGGCTCACCAAATCCTGCACATTCTGGGCACAGCGCAGCCCGAGGGTTCGAGTATTGCCCGCATGGTGGGCGCGCTGGCACGCGGACTCGATCCGGCGCGCTACCGCATCCACGCTTGGTTCCTGGAGGGAGAAGGGCCTCTGGTCGGGGCGCTGGAGCAGGACGGCGCACGGGCGAGCGCCCTCGTCTGGTGGCGAGGAGCACGAGATCCAGCCGGCGCCTGGAAGTTCTTTCGCCGCCTGCGAAGCCAGGAGTTCAAGATCATCCAAATCCATTACGGGGGAAGGTCCGTTCGCTGGCTGGCACGGGTGGCGACGCGCGCTAAGATTGTGCTGCACCTCCATAGCAGGATTCTGGAACCACGCGGTCTCGAGCCCATTCATTTTTCTTCCGGCGGCGGAGACATCGTGGTCGCGGTCTCCCGGGCGGTTGGCAGTCGAGTGGTGGATGGCCCCGTGAGGGTAATCTACGCTGGCGCAAGCGACCCGCGCGAGGGCTCTTCGACTCCACCTCGCCGCGCTGCTTCCGAGGTGGTCCTTGGAACTGCCGGGCGGCTCATCGAATTGAAAGGGATCGAATACCTTCTAAAAGCGGCGGCGGTGCTGCAACGCGAGTTTCCCGCTCTGCGGGTCGAAATAGCCGGCTCAGGGCCGCAGCGCGAAAAGCTGGAACAGATGGCTGCCACGCTGGGCGTCGCGGGACGTATCGAGTTCCTGGGATGGGTTGACGACCTCAGTTCGGTACTGTCCCGATGGGATGTCTTTGTCCTGCCTTCCCTCGAAGAAGGCTTTCCCCTCGCGGCCCTTGAGGCGATGGCAACCGGCCTGCCTGTCGTCGCTTCGTCAGTCGGGGGAGTCCCGGAGCTTGTGGTGGACGGGAAAACGGGCTGGCTTGTTCCGCCCGGCGATGTGGAGGCGTTGGCCGCCAGGCTCCACCTTCTGCTCAGCAACCCGGAGCAGCGGCTGAGCATGGGAGCGGCCGCCGCGGTGCGCGTGCGGGATCACTTTAGCCTCGCTCAGATGACGGAGAATTTCTCCAGGCTTTACGACGAGCTCCTGGGCGAAACCAGGACGTAAGCCCACAAGTGCGAGGGGAGGCAATTCTGCACGGCTGCCCATCCCGCAGGCAGAGCCTGCCCTCCGGACAGCGTGCGGCGTTGGGCGCCGGCAGGCTACCTTGCGAAGGAAGGAAGAATGGACGTCCCGGCCGAACTGTCGAAGCAGGTGAGCCTCATCATCTGCACGGTGGACCGCTTGGCGGACCTCGAGCGGTGCCTCGAGTCGGTGCGTCCGTTCCGGGCGGCGGTGGCTGAAATCATCGTCGTCAACAACGGCTCCCACCTTGCCGCGATAGAAGAAATCGCCAGGCGCCACGACGCCCGAGTCACCACCGAGCCGTGCCGCGGGAACAGCCGCGCCCGCAATGCCGGCATCCGTGCCGCACGGGGAAATTTCATAGCCTTCCTCGACGACGACACCGAGGCCGGTGAAAACTGGCTGGCACGCGTGGTCGCTCCGCTCGCTGACCCCACCGTGGACTGCGTGCTGGGCGCCATCCGCGCTGAGAACCCTGCCGACCCCGTTCACCAGGCCTTCGAGCAGTTCGTCTGTTCACCATTGCCCCGTGCCCCGACAATGTTCGACGCTCACGCAACCGCCGACCGCTTTCCGCTTCGCATGGCGATGAACGGATTCACCATGAACGTGGTCTTTCGCCGTGACGTCTTCGAGCGGTTCGGGTATTTCGATCAGAGATTCGGACGCGGGACTAGAGTTCGATCCGGAGAGGATACAGAACTCCTTTTCAATGTGTTGCGGCGCGGAGGACGAATCCTCTTCGAGCCGCGAGCCGTGGTGGTTCACAGTTGGCCGACGGATTGGAAGGGCTTGCGCCGGGGTATTTTCCAAGCCGGCTGCGGACACACCGCCATCCTGACCAAGTATTTCTTGGAGGAGCCCTCTCTGCGTGGGGAAATCCTTCGCTACATCGCCTCGCGTTTCCGTAACCGCCTCGCGCACGGCTCGCGGGCTTCCGCCAGCGTCAAACTCCCGCGATTTCCCTTCTTGCTCGGCAGCCTCTACGGTCCATTCGCATTTCTCCTTTCGGGGAAAAAATAGCCACGCGTCCTGAACCGCGGGCCGCCGGAGCCACACGGGCGCCGCAAACTCGCCTGCACCTGCTGCGCGCCCGCCCCTGGACGGTGGTTCGACGGTTTCGGCATGACGACGGGTATGAAAAATAGGAGCACCTTGCAAAGGAAGGATTTGGATGGTGAGCCGTGAGGGAATCGAACCCCCAACCTACTGATTAAGAGTCAGTTGCTCTACCAATTGAGCTAACGGCCCATCTGACTCGGAAGCACGAACGATTCTAGCACAGTTTGCAAATGGCTTGGAAGGCCTCGCACGCAGGCATTGACTCATGGGGGATTTGGGGATGTCCTGGGGCATCCCAGCTCCGAGTCAGGTCTCACCCGTTGCAAGAAGACCGTCACGGCAATGGCCGGGTGAGAACAATCGCTGCTCTCGTCTTAACCCGGAGGTTGGTGTTATTCTAGACGGGCGTGCGGCGATGGGTTTGGGCGCGCAACAGAGAATCAACTGGGAGGGGCATGATGAAACTTTTGAATCTCGAATTTACTCGCATCGCTCATGACACCTTCAAAATCAAGGGGTCGAAAGTCATATACACCGACCCTTTTAAAGTGACGGGCCGTGATGAAGCCGACATCGTTTTGCTCAGCCACGAGCACTTCGACCACCTCAGCCTGGACGATCTCAACAAGGTGATCTTTCCTGGCACCACCATTGTGGCCAGCCCGCTTTGCAAGGGTGGGCTCAAAGGCGTGCAGGTGAAAGAAACCCGCTTCCTCGATCCAGGTGGAAAGTTCTCCGTCGGCAAGGTGGAAATCGAAGCCGTCCCTGCTTACAACGTAAACAAGTTTCGCGAGCCGGGGAAGGCCTTTCATCCCAAGGCCGTTCGGGAACTTATGTGATGACCCCGGAAGAAGCCGTGGAAGCGGCGTTGGCCATCCACCCCAAGATCGCCGTGCCCATGCACTACGCGGCGATCGTGGGAAGCGACCGAGACGCCACCAAGTTCAAGCGCCTCGTGAAGAACTGCCAAGTCGAAATCATCTAGGAATCGGGTGATCGGGTGATCCGATGATCGGGTGATCTGCTGACCGGAAGACCCAGGGTTCGAGTGGAACAAGACCGGCCACCCATGCGTCTTCGAAGTGTCGCATCGTAGCAAGTTCAGCAGCTCAGTTCTTTCGATCACCCGATCATCGGATCACCCGATCACCCGATGATTCATTGGGCGCGGCCGCGCACAGGGTTACGATCAAGAATGTCCCTGCGGCAAGCAGTAAGCGGAAAGTCCAGCTCTCCATGTAAAGCCCTCCGGAATTGTTGGTGCGTTCGCGCCCCTTGAGTTTTCGGCAGGACGGCATTCTATTCCCTAAGCGGCGCAACTTCAATCGCTGGATTCGGCAACCTCGCGAAGAGCCGTGCATTCCGGACAAGGGCAAAGCGTGCGGAGGTAGGGGAAGGCGTAAATGCCGCTCGAGTGGCCGTCGCTCCAGTAGATTTGCAGGGCATAGCGGCCCACCAGCTCGGCGCGCTCGGGGTGCAAGGGCTTCTGGCCGAGAATCGGCAGGCCGCCCACGGCCTGCTCCGCCACCGGGGCCGCTTCATCGCAGGTCGCGCAGGGGCACTTGCTGCGCAGGTAGCGATAGGGATACGCGCTCTCGTGGCCGTCGGACCAATGAATGGCCAAAGTGTTGTTGCCGGCAGCGAGTTTGATCTTCGTCGGAGTTGGGGGCATGGGGGTGAACCAGTTTTCAGTTGTCAGTTATCAGTAGTCAGTAAAACCAGCAGCGCACCGGTTTCAGGTTTCGACTGACAACTGAGAACTGACGACCGACTACTCGATAGCAATATCCTCCGCCTTTTCAAAATTCCCGATACTGATTTGCGCTGCCAATGCTCCGGCGACTTGCGCAAAAGCTTTGCCGTAGATGGTCGAGTCGTCGAGCGCCACCGGCTTGCCGGAATCACTTTGTTCCCGAATCGACAAGTCGAGCGGAATTTCGCCCAGAAATGGGAAGTTGAGCTTCTTCGCGGCTTCGCGCGCGCCACCGTGGCCGAAGATTTCTTCGCGGTGGCCGCACTGCCGGCACAAGTAGTAGCTCATGTTTTCAATGATGCCGAGAATCGGCACGTTCAACTTTTGAAACATCGCGATGGCTTTGGAGGCCACGCTCAGCGCCAGGTCCTGCGGCGTGGAGACAATCACCGCCCCGGTGAGCGGAATGCTCTGGCAAAGACTGAGCTGAATGTCGCCCGTGCCGGGAGGCATATCCATGATGAGGTAGTCGAGTTCCCCCCAGCGCACGTCGCCGAGAAATTGCTGGATGGTCTTGTGCAGCATGGGCCCGCGCCAGATGACCGCCTCGTCCTTGGGCAGGAAGAACGCCATGGACATGATCTTGATGCCGTACTCGACGGGGGGCTCGATCCTACCCTCCACCACCTGCGGCGCTCCGCTTCCACCCATCA
>JBEKAD010000649.1:0-3538 GCA_050018435.1 Terriglobia bacterium | reverse complement strand
AGGCGGAAGCAAAGAAGTTCTTCATTGAAATGACCCGCCTCAACAAGTGGCGGAGCACCGGCGTGGTTTGGTGGAACGTCATGGATGGCTGGCCACTCCTGAATGCGGCAGTCGTGGATTATTACTTCAACAAAAAGCTTGCCTACTACTATATTCGGCGCGTACAGGAGCCGATCGCCGTCATGGTGGATGAACCCAAGAACTGGCACTGTCGCGTCGTGGTGGGCGATGACTCGCGCGAAGATGCTTGCGGCCATTACCGCGTCTGGGACGCCGATTCCGGCGAGACTTTGCTGGAAGGGGACTATGCGGTGAAGGCCAATGAAAACCTGGAGGTCGGCCAAATCCCGGTCTTTCATTCCGGCAAGCGGCTCTTTCTGATCGAATGGACGGCCAACGGCAAGAAGTACGCGAATCATTACCTTCAGGGAATGCCGCCCTTCTCGCTCTCTCAATACCGAGCGTGGCTACCCAAGATCGCGGCATTACAGAATGATTTTGACGCGGCGAGCATTGGGAAGTGATCCATGGAATACCCTGGATTGGAAACGATTTTGCCCCTCTATACAGAGCGACATAAATGTTTGCGCATTCGGCTGTAGCGGCGGTCTCCGACCGCCGGTCGGCGCTCGGAGAGCGCCGCTACAATTTATGTCGCTCTGTATAGCGTCAAGGGGATAAGGATGACAGCCGGGTTCCTTATTAAAAATGGTGCGCCGTGCTTCCTTTGTAGTGCTAAAATGCATACAGAGGCTGCCATGAAGCCGCGCCGCAGCGACCCAGTCCAGAGCCTCGCGTGGTTCTTAATGATCTTCGTCCTGTTCTCTTGCACCCTTCCTTCCCCGCCGGCGGGCAGGTCTGAGGCGGGGGACGAGCGTTCCCGCGCGGACTCGGCAGAATTGCCGGAGACTCGTGAGGCACGGGAGCGAATGGTCCAAGAGCAAATTTTCGCCCGCGGGATTCACGACCCGCGCGTCCTGGAGGCCCTGCGAAAGGTTCCGCGCCACCGCTTTGTGCCGCCGGAGATGCAGCCCTCCGCGTACGAGGACACGGCTCTGCCCATCGGCCTCGGGCAGACCATCTCGCAGCCTTATGTGGTGGCCTTCATGACGGAGGCCCTGGAATTGAAACCCCAGGATCGCGTGCTCGAGATCGGCACGGGTTCAGGCTACCAGGCGGCGGTGCTGTCGCTCCTGGTGCGCGAGGTTTATTCCATGGAAATCGTCGAGCGGCTGGGCAGGGAGGCGGAGGCGCGGCTGAAGGAAATGGGCTACGCCAACGTGCGCGTCCGGATCGGCGATGGCTACCGGGGCTGGCCGGAAGCGGCGCCCTTCGACGCCATCATTGTGACGGCCGCGCCGCCCGACGTGCCGCCCGTGCTCGTCGCGCAACTCCGCCCGGGAGGCCGCATGGTGGTTCCGGTGGGCCGCTACGATCAGAATTTGATCCGCCTGCGCCGCACGGCGAATGGTTTGGAGCGCGAGAGCCTGCTGCCCGTGCGCTTCGTTCCCATGGTGCCCGAAGCTGAAAGAGCGCCTAAGTAGCGCCGCCTTTCAGCTTTCCTGCAACGTGATTCCGCTCTGTCTTCCCTTGTATAACAGATGGAAAACCTCGTCGGCGTGCGGAACGCGAGCTGGCGGCAACACCAAACCCGCGTTGCGATCTGGATGCGCTCCAGCGATTCGGTTACACAGGGATCGAACCTTTCGACCCGCAGGCGGGGCTGCCTATTATGCGGCCAAATACGCTGGAAGATCACACGGAGGAATCCATTTTGGCGGGACCCTGGTGGGCGTGGATCTTTCGGAATGCGAGAAGAGTCGGTCAAAAGGGGGAGCACTCTTACAAAAACGACCACTTCATCTTCGATGGCCAACCCGACACGGTAATCGCCTATCCTGACTGTGTTGTGCGATCCCACGGCTGTTCGCCGGGGGCCACAGGATGTCGTCCGTCAACTGACGGACTTTCGGATGACGCCGATGCGCTTAGGTTAACGCTTATGGGGCGTTGGCCCCGGCTACTCAATCGATCCCCTGCGGGGATCAAAGAAAGATGGACATTGCCGACAGGTTTTTCCGCAGCCTTTCAGAAAGTCGTACTAATTTGCGCTGATGCTCAGGCAGGGAATTGTTATGATACCTTCTCGCAATGTGAAAAATACTGGAAGGGGAGAGTTTATGTCCTATCCAAAACCCAGCCGCCGTTCATGGGCAGAGCCCTGGAAGATCAAAATGGTCGAACCTATTCGCATGACCACGCTTGCCGAACGCGAAAAGTTTATTGTCGAGGCAGGGTACAACACCTTTCTGCTGCGCTCCGAGGACGTTTACATCGACCTGTTGACCGACAGCGGCACGAATGCCATGAGCGACCGCCAGTGGGCGGGCATGATGCTGGGCGACGAAGCCTATGCCGGCAGCAAGAACTTTTACAACTTGTGGGAGGCTGTAACTCAGTATTATGGATACAAATATCTCGTCCCCACGCATCAAGGGCGCGCCGCCGAGCACATCCTCTCGCGGATCATGATTCACCCGGGCGACCTCATTCCCGGCAACATGTACTTCACCACCACGCGCCTGCACCAGGAACTGGCCGGGGGCACGTTCGTCGACGTGATTATCGATGCAGCGCACGACCCCGCGAACCCGCACCCTTTCAAGGGCAACGTGGACCTCGCCAAGCTTCAAGGCGTCATCCAAGACGCCGGCCCGCGCAAGATTCCGTATGTGTGCATCGCGGGCACGGTGAACATGGCGGGCGGCCAGCCGCAGTCCATGGAAAACATCCGCGCCGTCCACGACCTGTGCCGGCGCTATGAAATCCCCGTGGTGCTTGACGCCACGCGCGCCGTCGAGAATTGTTATTTTATTCAGCAGCGCGAGCCGGGGTACCAATCCAAGAAAGTTGCCGACATTCTTAAGGAATACTGCTCGTATACCGACACGTGCACGATGAGCGCGAAAAAAGACGCGCTGGTCAACATCGGCGGCTGGCTGGCCACCAACGATCAGGGTCTTTTTGAAGAAGCGCGCAACCTGGTGGTGGTCTACGAAGGCTTGCACACTTACGGCGGCTTGGCGGGGCGCGACATGGAAGCCATGGCGCGCGGCATCGTGGAAAGCGTCGAAGACGACCACATCCGCGCGCGCGTCGGCCAGGTGGAATATCTCGGCAATCACCTGCTCGACTGGGGCGTTCCCATCGTCAAGCCTATTGGCGGACACGCGGTTTTCCTGGACGCCAAGGCGTTCTACCCGCACATCCCCCAGTCGCAGTATCCGGCGCAGGCGCTCGCCTGCGATATCTACATCGACTCGGGCGTGCGCACCATGGAGCGCGGCGCCGTCTCCGCCGGACGCGATCCCAAAACCGGCGAAGAACACTTCCCTAAACTTGAACTGGTGCGCATCACCCTTCCCCGCCGCGTCTACACGCAAGCGCACATGGATGTGGTGGCGGAATCGGTGCTGGAAGTTTTCGAGCACCGCGAGCAAGCGCGCTGACTGCGCATGACCTACGAGCCGAAATATCT
>JBEKAD010000648.1:1596-5156 GCA_050018435.1 Terriglobia bacterium | reverse complement strand
ACGCAAGTGTTCCGGCCTGACGACGAGCTCGTGGTGCTCCGTGGCGTAGCGGCGGGCCACAGCGCGTGCGAAGGGCAACTCACTATACTCGGGTTCGTCAAACCCCACCGAGAAGGTGCGCAACGGGCGCGCGCCGAGCTCGGCCATGAGCGCCACGACGGCGCTGGAATCTGTTCCCCCGCTCAGGAAAACTCCCAAGGGAACGTCGGCGATCAATCGCAGTCGCACTGACTCGCGCAGTTGCTCGACGACTTCGGCGGCAATATCCTTGGGGCGCTTGGCCGTTTCTTCTTCCGCGGGGATATCCCAATAAGCGTGGCTGCGCACACCCCTATGATCAGCGACAAGGAAATGGCCGGGCAGGAGCTTTTCCACACCTCGGTAGAAGGTTCGTGGGGCGGGGATGTAACGAAATCCAAAAAAGTCGTAAATCGATTGCGGGTCGATTTCGGGTGGCCGCAGCACTAGTTCGCGTAGCGGGCGCAACTCCGAAGCAAATGCCAATCGGCCCGGTTCCAACCGGTAAAAGAGAGGTTTCACTCCCAGGCGATCACGGGCCAGCAACAGCCGCCGCTTGCGGCTATCCCAAATCGCGAACGCGAACATGCCACGCAAGTGGTCAAGGAAACTGAGGTCATACTCCTCGTAAAGATGCAGAATGGTTTCGGTGTCACTGTTCGTCCGGAACTGATGGCCCCGCGCGAGGAGATCCGGGCGCAGATCGCGGTAGTTATAGATTTCACCGTTGAAGGTAATCCAGACGGACTCGTCCTCATTGGCGATCGGCTGGTGGCCGCCCGGCAAATCAATGATGCTCAGGCGCCGGTACCCCAAGCCCAGCGCGCCGTCCAGGTGAAAGCCCTCGTCATCAGGCCCACGATGCGCCATCGCGTCCGTAGCGCGCTTGAGCGCAACCGGATCAGCAGGCTCGCCCGTACCGAAATTGAAGACTCCACAAATGCCGCACATAAGAGATTGCCGATTGCCGATTGTCGATGGACGATTGGGCAAGATCGACAATCGGCAATCGTCAATCGACAATTTCAAACCCATTCCCACAGGCCGGGTAGAGCAGGTGGAACAGCGTCATCACCTGCGGCCGTGGGTACGATCGGCCATCACGCAAGAAGCCGTAGTCACCTGTCGTGTAAGCAAAGCTTCCATCGGGCCGCTGCCTTCGGAGTAGGCGGGCATAACACCGCTCGCTTCGCTCCCGCGCTTCCGATTGAGGATTGACGATTGAGGATTGACGATCGGCCAAAATCGGCAATCGGCAATCGGCAATCGGCAATTTCTGTGCCTCCCGCAGTGCCGCGGCCAAAACGGCGGTGAAGTAATCCGTCTCGGGCTTCGCGTGAAAGCAATCGGCAGCGCTCGCGCCGGCTTTGGTAACGCCTTTGGCAAGGAAGCCTGCAAGCGCCGAGAGGATGCGGCGCGTCCGGGGATCGGAGCGCAGGGCGGCTGCCCAGGCAAGCTTTAGAAATTGAAATGCATTGTACTGGTAGCAGAGGTAGTGAATGCGGCCCTTCTCATGCGGGCCTTCCACAATATAGGGCAGCTCCCCGGTGGGAAGCTGTGCATTCGCCAGAAAATCCAGCATGGCGTCCACGTGCTCGACGAAGCGCGCATCACCCGTGGCTTTCCAAAGCCGCAAAAAGAGCCACGCCGCCTCCGTGGAATTGTTGGGGATCTTCCCCCGCGGCTTATCAAAGTAGTTAATAGCCTTACCGGGCGCGTGGGCTTGAAAGCCGATTCTCCCCACCAAGTAATCGTACCAGCGAACCGCCGCCTGGAGGAGTTCTTTTCGCGGTTCGCGGGCATAAGTGGCGAGAAGTCCAATCGCCCCCCAATTCCCCTCCACGGTGGCGATCAGGTGCTTTCGCTCCGGCAGCGGGTACAGCCAGAAACCTTCGGGCTGCTGCGACCGGAGCGTCGCCTCAGTGCTCTCCAGGGCGAGAGCGCGATATTTCTGTTCTCCCGTCGTTTCATGGAGCATCCAGTTGGACAGAATCCAATAGCCCTGCGATTGCAAAAAAACGTAATCGTCATTCCAAGGGACAAAAGCCAGTGCGGCCTTGAAAAATCTCCAGAGGCGCAGATGGAAACGAACGCCGGCGTCCGGGCCATGAACCAACCCTTGAGAGTAATGGCGTTTCAGCAGGTGCGCGTGCAGGCGCTCGGCGGCGCGGATGAGTTCTTGGTCAGTTGGCATTTTCTTCCAGTCCACAGATTACGCAGATGGCACAGATTATCTATCTGCGAAATCTGCGTAATCTGTGGATGTTTGACCAGTTTAATCGAAAATTGCAGCGAGTTTCGAATTTCGAGTTTCGATTTTCATCTTGAGTAGTCCGGCTATCGCCGCAAAGCCGCCGCGTAGACTTCAACGATCTGTTGCGCCACTGCCTCCATGGAAAGTCTGCGAATCCCGTCGCGGCCGTTCGTGCGCCCGCCCCGGCGGCAGATTTCGACGATCTTCTCCGCCATCGCCGCTGCCTCACGCCGGACCAAGTAGCACCCCGCGGTGGAACCGATCAATTCGGCGGCGTCGCCCACATCGACGGAAATCACCGGCAGGTTTGTCGCCATCGCTTCTTTAACCGCGTTGGGTGAACCTTCCAGCGTGGAAGCCATCACCAGGACATCGGCAGCGTTCATATAGATTGGAATCTGTCCCTGAGGCAAGCCGCGTGCCACGAGGAGCTCCAAGGTGGGGACCTGTTCGCGCGCCAGGGAAACGGCGGCCTGGATCAGATCAAAACGCTTGCGGGCTTCGTTGGGGTTGTAGGGAAAGAGTACAAACTTCTTTCCGGGATCGAGGCCCAGCATTTTACGCGCTTGCGCCTGCTCCATGGGCCTGAATAAATTGAGGTCAACGCCGTTGGGAATGATGTGCGCGGAGGGCAGGCGCAGCTTGGAAGCCATTTGCCGCGATTTCACGATCACGGAAGTGGCCAAGCGCGCCAGAATGAAGCCAGAGATTCGCAGGAAATGCCCGGCAAGGGTAATCCGCCCGCTCCGTGTGGGCCGGCCCAAAACATCGTCACCCATAAACGACACCACAACCGGCACGCGAGACTGCAAACGCGCCACCCACCCCGAAAGGCCAAAGTGCGCGTGGATCAAGTCGTACCGCTTCGCCCGCAGTTGCCTGCGAACCTGGCGGATACCCCGAAGGTAATTCCATTTGGACTCCCGGCCATTAATGAAGAGAACGTCAAACTCAACCCCGAGCGGGCCGAGAGATTCCATTTGTGCCTTCACGAAGCTGCCGTAACTCGAGTCAGCTTCAGTCGGCCAAAGGTTGGTAACAACCAAGACGCTGTAGGAGGCCATTTCCGCCTGGAAAACTGGCTTCATGCCAGGTCAAAGAATTCGTTACGAGAGGTTACCTCAGGGTGCATTTTCACGTGACCAGAGCAAGGCCAATTGCGCCAGAGGAAGAGCGCGCAGCCCTGCTAGTGTGGCCAAATACACAACACTGCCCAATCCGCAAGTTAGGCACAAGAAGGTGAAATCTTGGGAGGCCGTGTCCGGCCGGGGCAACCAAAATCGCAGAG
>JBEKAD010000648.1:0-1582 GCA_050018435.1 Terriglobia bacterium | reverse complement strand
CGCTGAGGGCGGAAAAAAACGCTGCGACGAGGTTCTTCATGGCAAAGCGGCCCAGCACCCGGTCCAACGATACATCCAGATCTCCGAGATTTCTGTGGATCGCCAAGCCACACGCAATCAGAGAGCCCGTAAGGAAACCCAAAGGAATTCCTTTCGCCCCGACCCGCAACACGCCGACGTAGAAAAGATCGAAAATCAGAATCAAGCCGTAATGAAGAAGGGTCAGGCGCAAGTAAACCCCAGGCTCGCGGCGTACAAAGAGGCAAAAATTCAGCAAGCGAACAAAAGCAAAGGGCAACAAACTGAGGCTGTAATAAAAGAAAATCATCGTCATGATTCCTGTAGCCCCAGGAGTGAATTGCCCCCGCTGGAAAACCAAGCGGATGACGTTATGGGCAAGCATCAGGCAGAAAACCGCCATGGGAGACAGAAGTAAGAGGCTGATCTCAAGTGTGTCGCGGAAGGTTTTGTGTTCCTCCTCGCGGTTTCCCGAACTCACGGCGCGTGAAAGCACAGGTAAAGCAGCGGTTCCTACGCTGCCTCCGAGAAGTTCAGCAAGCGAGCCAAGAATCTTGAAACCATAATTCAAGGCGGTCAGCGTCCCGGCCGGAAGAAATGAAGCGATGATGCGTTCCACAACGACCAACCCCTGCCAGCCCAGGGCCCCCGCCAACTGCGCCGTTCCCGCGCCGCGCAAGTTGCTAAAAGATTCACCACTGGCGGTCAACATCAGGGTATAGCGCGGGCGAAAAGACACCAGAATCTGAACGCCCAGGACGATCAACTGCAACAGGTACCCGGCCAAATACCCGAGGAAAATGCTTTGGGGGCCGTAACGATGAAATCCCAGGAGGATCACCACAATGGAAGTGACGTTGCGGATGAACCCTGACGCCGTCGAGAGCGCGAAATAGTGCCGGCTGAGAAGAAAGGACCGCAGCACTTCCCCTATCCCTGCGGGAATGATGATTAGGAAGAGCCAGCGCGAGAGTTGCGTCGCAAGTGCATCTTGTTGGTGCGTGAACCCCGGAGCGATGCCGTGAATAATCCACGGCGTTGCCACCGCGCCCACGACAGAGATCACCCCCAACCCCAGGAAAAGAATATTGGTGACGTAACTGAAACCGCGCCAGAGTTCCTTCTCGTCGTGGCTCGATTCCAGCGAAGCGAAGAATGGCACCAGCGAAAACTGCCCCGTCGCCGTGAGCAAGTTGGTGATGATGTACGGGATCGTGTAAGCGACGTAAAACGTGTCGGAGCGTTGCGAAAGCCCCAGGTTGGCCGCGATACTGGTTTCCACCAGGATTCCGCTCAGCCCGCCCAGCAGGTTGAAAAACGCTACCACGATCGAACTTTGTAACATCTGCTGCTTAGGGTTCATTTAGCTAGGTTCCAGGTGTCAGGTGCCAGGTTTCGGCCCGTCGCCCCTTCGGCTTGCTCGCGAGGCCCGAACCCCTCCGACCTAATTCCTTCGCCATACCCGTGACATTCTGCAATGCTTTGGTAATATACAACCAAACCCTCGCCTTTTCCCCGGACCATTAGGTCCCAATAGCCTTTGACCATCTCAAGTCTCCTCCCA
>JBEKAD010000647.1:0-3562 GCA_050018435.1 Terriglobia bacterium | reverse complement strand
CCGTCCGCGTGCATCCTCGAACGCTATTTCGCCCTTTCAGGGCTTGCGGCAAGGTGCGGAGGGGTTCTCGGACCCAGGCCGTTGGCCTGGGCTGAGGTAGTTCGCCCCTTTGGGGCTCGATTTGGCATCAGCAGCATCAGCACCCCCGGTGTCCAGCAGAAGATGTGGGACACGATCAGCCTCAACCGAGGAGGGGAACTATATTCCGGCACGCCTGCGCTTCCCCTGATTGGTGACGCGCTCGGCTTTCCTAGGATTGTGGAATCGGCCCAAGATTGTGGAATCGTTCAGAAGCTGCGAGGTGTTATAGTGATGTACGCGCCGCTGAGGATTGAAACCGATTTTTGCTGTGTATGGAGGGTCCTGGGTCAACAGCTCTTTGCGGAAGCCAGCCACTGCAGCGGGCGAAAGCACCTTTCCCAGGGCTGGCGAAGCTGTGAAAAAGAAAACAATCTCACGCAAAGTCCGATTACAGGACTCCGATGGAGTCCATCGGACTCCAGAAATCGGAGACGCCAAGGCACAAAGATCGCAAAGAACAATTGCTTTGTTTTCTTTGCGCCCTCTGCGGCTTTGCGCCTTTGCGTGAAATGCTTTTGCTCATCCAACACCCGAAACTAACTTGCGCCACGACCATTCAACTGATCATCACGCCGACAACCTGAAGGGGCAGGGGAAATCCTTCGCCTCCATATGGTGGCCTTTGCCGCGGCCTCTAGGCCGCATTTCCCGCCGCGCTTGGATATTCTTAGGGGGTTGCCGGAAGGGCGGGGCTTCAGCCCCGCCGGAATCGCGGCTCCCGCCCTGTGTTCGTCCCGCGCCCCGCGCAGCCCCGATATATCGGGGCTGCGCGGGGCGCGGGAAACGGGAATTGTCTGGAAGGCGTTGTAACCGCGGGGCTGAAGCCCCGCCCTTCCAAACCCGCGGTGAGAAATTCAGGCTAGGTTCCCATTGCCGTCGGCTGTTTCTCGTCTTGCTTTGCTCAATTTCTTGCGTCGCCGAAGCGGCCCAGCCGATTCATTATGTGGTGGATTTGAGCGCGGCGGAAACGCACTTCGTACAAGTCACGATGAACATTCCCGGCGCGAGCGCCGGCACGGAGATTCAGATTCCCGCCTGGAACTGCCTTTACCAGATTCGCGACTTCGTGAAAAACGTGGAAGACCTGAAAGGCGATTGTGATGGCCAACCTGCCGACTTGGACCGCGAGGATCTGAACACTTGGCGCGGACCGAACCGCTCTTGCCGCAACCTCGCCTTCCATTATTCAGTTTATGCAAACACTGACGGCCCGTTTGACAGCATGTTGGATGGCGATCATTCCTTCCTGAACTTGGCGATGGTCCTTTTCTACCTCCCCCGTGATCGCCATTGGCCGGTGCAAGTCAAGTTCCAGCTTCCTGCCGGTTGGAAATTGGCAACATTCCTGGAAGGCGAAGGCGATGAGTTTCAGGCCGCCAATTACGACGCTCTGGTGGATAGCCCCGTCGAGGCGGGCCATTTTGAGGACTTCTCCTACCCGCAGGATTTTACGCCGACGGGCGCATCTGCGTCCGAAATGAAGCGCGCGACCATCCGTTTGATCATCGATGCCAACCGCGCCGATTATTCGCCCGGCCGCATTATGAACTCCCTCCAGAAGATCACGGCGGAAGAAACCACGCTGATGCAGGACCTTCCCTTCAGTCGTTACACCTTTATCCTGCACTTTCCGCGCGAGGGCGGTTCGACCGGCGGCATGGAACATCGCGATGGAGCGGCGATTGCCGTCGCGGCTTCCGCGATTCGTGACAACGAGGGCTACCTGGAAAGCGTCGTGGCCCACGAGTTCTTCCACGCCTGGAACGTCAAACGGATCCGGCCCCAGTCCCTTGAACCGGTGGACTACATCAACGGCAATGACACGCGGGATTTGTGGCTGTGCGAGGGCGTCACCAACACGTACGCACAGTTGGCCTTGCTGCGCGCGGGCCTAATCGATCGCGACAAGTTCTATGCGCGCGTCGCTGGCGCCATCCAGGTGTTGCAAAACCACAGCGCGCGCCGCTTCCAGAGTGTCGAGATGGCAGGGCGGGAAGCGTGGCTGGAGAAATACTCCGACTACAATCGTTCCGGCCGCAGCATATCGTATTACAACAAAGGAGAATTGCTCGGCTGCTTGCTGGATCTGGGCATCCGCCACGCGAGCGATAACCAGGCGGGTCTGGATGACGTGATGCGCCGCCTCGATCAGGATTTTGCCCGCCGCGGCCGCTTTTACACCCTCGCCGACCTCCGCGCGCTTGTCGCCCAACTGGCGCCCACGTTTGACACGAATCGATTCTTCGCCGACTACGTGCAGGGAACCCAGGAACTCGATTATTCCACCTACCTCGGGTATGCCGGATTGCACCTCGCGACGCATACGGCGGAATTACCCGTGCCCGGCTTCTCCGCATCGCCGAATGCCGGTGGGCTGCTGCAAGTGGATTCCGTCGACACCGAAAGCAATGCGCAACGCGCCGGATTGCAGCCGGGAGATGTACTCATCATGGCAGATGGGGATCTGCTGCCCGCGGGCCCCCATCTCACTTTGCCTTTCTGGCGGCCCGGCCAGGCGGTGGAACTCCAGATCGCGCGAGAGGGCGAAACCCACGTCTTCAAATTCCGGATCGGCGTGAACCAGCAAATCTCGATGCAAATTGAGAAAGACCCTCAGGCTAGTCCCGACCAATTGCGGGTGCGTGAAGGCTGGCTGAAGGGCGTGACCAATTCATCTCCGGGAAAACGATGATTCGAGCAATTTTTGTCAGCTTCGTCATTCTTGCTTATATCCTGGTCGTCGGTTTGCCGTTTTTGATTCACGCCTGGCTGACGAAGAATACCGACAAGCTTTATCAGTGTGGCATCACGGGAGCCCGCATGGCGCTTTGGCTCTCCGGGGTTCGGATCGAGGTCCACGGACTCGAAAAAATTCCGCGCGGGCGGGCCGCCATCTACATGCCCAACCATCAGAGTAATTGCGATCCACCGGCGGTGATTACCATCCTCCCGCCGGTGCTGGTGCTGGCCAAGCAGGAGTTCTTCCGCGTGCCGGTTTTGGGAACGGCCATGATTTACCGCGGTTTCATTCCTGTCGATCGCAAGAACCGCGAGAGGGCCATCGCGGCGGTCGAGCGCGCGGTGGCCTCGATGAAAGCGGGGAACTCCTTTCTGGCGTATCCGGAAGGCACGCGCAGTCGCGATGGCCGCCTTCAGACGTTCAAGAAAGGCCTGTTCGTCATGGCCATCAAAGCCGGCGCGCTCATCGTGCCGATTTCGGTTTCGGGCGCTCGTAAGATCATGGCGAAAGGCCACTTTGTGATTCGTCCCGGCCAAGTCCGCATCACCCTTCACGATCCCATTTCCGCCGAGAATTACACCTTTGAGGAACGGCGGGAACTGATTCATCAAACGCGCCAGGCCATCCTGACGGGCCTCGATCCGGAAGAATGGCCGGTGGGAGAGGGTGTGGAAGAGTCGAAAGGTGACGATTGAAAGTACAAGACTTGGGTTTATCGGAGGCGAGATAAAACTTCGACCC
>JBEKAD010000646.1:0-3889 GCA_050018435.1 Terriglobia bacterium | reverse complement strand
GTCTTAGTGCTCTTCCGTTTCTGCGGGGCAAAATTACATATCCGCTTCAGCCTCGTAATCACGGCAAAGATGTGAACTTTGGTGACCTTTTCTCCGAGTCGGGTCAATTCGCTTATATCGGCGGCCAACACGCGGTCGTACTCAAGCCGCTGGTCGTCGTCCAGCTCCAGCCAAATATCCTGCTTTGTCTTCGCGGGTAACTCGCTTAATACATCCTTCTTGAGGCGCCGGAGGAAGAAAGGCCTCATAAGTTCCCTGGCTAGATTTGGTGTGAGGCCCTCGGCACGCATGTAGTTTGGCTTTACAAAGCCGAATATGGAAACAAGGTCCTCGATGCGGTTCTCAACAGGCGTACCCGTCAACGCCCACCGCATCTTCGGGCGCAGGAGCTTCACCGCGCGGCTTCTGTCTGCTTCAGGATTTTTGACGTACTGCGCCTCGTCCAGTATCACTATATCGAAGCTGTCGAAGATCTTCGGGTCGACCAAAGACTCCTTGAGGGGAATGTCCTTGAGAATCGCCCCACACGTGGGACATTTGAATTCCGGTAGTTCGTCAGCGTTGGATATGTGGATTTTGTCTTTGAAATGTAACTCGGTACGGCAATTGCGGCAAAAGAATGCCTTTTTTTTCTTCACTATATTGAGGAAATCGGATGCAATCGTGTCGTAAGTTGAAACGTATACATGGGCTGGATAATCCCAATCCAATTTGCGCGTCTCTTTTGTTCCCCTCACGACTGTGAACTTAAGTTCGCTCCCCCAATCCAGCAGATGTTCCTGCCACACGCCAAGAACACTCACGGGGCAGATCACTAGGGCCTTTCTTATCTTGCCGAGTCGAAACAGGATTCGCAGGGCGACAATCGCCATCACAGTTTTTCCTGTTCCCATTTCATCGGCCAGAAGTGCACTCTCATGGTCGACCAGGAATGAAATTCCGGTTCTCTGGTAAGGCCGTACCTTGTCTAGGACGTCGATCTGGGGAACAAAATCCAGGTTAATCGGAGGCAGTAGAACTAAATAAATCTGGTCCCAAATTGTGACCATCTGAATCGTATGCGTGGATATCGTCCCTGTGGTCCTGATTCGGCGGTATGCCTTTTTGTACTCGCCGTGCGACCTTGGCTCCTGAATGTCGGGAAAAAGGGGAGCTTGTGCCGTCTTTTTTTCTTTCCGTTGGTAGTTTTCGCCGAGAACTCGTGGCCCGCAAATTGGCGAGAACAGGTTTTGGGAAACCGTCGGTACCGGCTCGCCCGCCAGAATAAGCGCGACCAGGTCGGGGCTTATGGTTGAGCCAGGCAGGGCGGTAGGGGAGATTTCAACAATAGACGGCGCATGTGGCTGTAGATTGGGAATCCGGTAGATCGTTGAGGCGAGCGTTGTGAAAGTCGATTTTGCTGACACCTGTGGAATGGAGAGAAGGAGGTTTCCCGATATTAGGGGATCTTGCAGGATGGATTTCTGGACTCGGTAGACTACCGAGTTTTCAAAGTCAGGGATAGCCACCTGCTGACTTTCGGGTTTTCCCACAGCCCGGAAAGGCAACCGAAGAACACGGGACTCTTGCATCGGGGAGAGAATCCGCGCCACTGCTCCGCCGATTTGCGCTCCCAGGCTCATTTCTCCTCGCCTATTCGCTGCGCGTGCACTTGCTCCAGAGCTTTTGTGATCCGGTTAAACGGCTCCACGAGATCGTAGCTATTGAAGACCTCCGCTAGCACCGCTTTAGCCTGTTCCCGGTCGCTGTCGAACTTGGGATGCGGGGTCAACGTGATGGGATCAAACTTGCCCGATTTGGACACGAGAAGCCGAGGCGTTATGTCCTTCTCTGACGAAATCGCTACGGCATCTTCACGGGAAATCCGAACAATGGGCGTCGACAGCTTCTCTCTAACCTTCAGGAAATCGGGCTCGTGAACCAGGACCAGGTGCAACTTGTCTTTGACACTGTTCAGCAAGGGTAGACCGATTAACTGCACCATCATATGTTCTTGAAGGCTAGAGCCGTAAAGGATGGTTTGAAGCTGAGTCGGGCGAATTGGGTTTGTGCAACGGAATTCAAGCGGTTTTGTAGTTTGGTCAGTGAGTAGGAATGCCCCTCTTATGGCCTTGCCATCCTCAAACTGTTGAGATGAAAGAAACAGCAGCCGTAACTCAGCGATTTCCCCCATGCTGTTTAGTCCTCCTAGGAATAGTTATCGGGAATGTAACCCAATATCAAACGGTCGTCAACCAGTTAACCGCGGAGTTTCTGGCGGCGAAATTCTGACGCCCTCCCATACGCAGAAAACGCCGCTGAACGGAGAGCTAACGCGGGGGCCTGCTGCAAGATCTTCGCACTCGGCCACCGGCAAAGCTCCGCGTGTCTTAAGCGCGTGGCGCGGGGTCTCGCCTTCCAGAAACTCCATGGCAATGTAGGGCGTGCCGTCATCGGCCTGGCCGGATTCGTAAATGGTGACGACGTTGGGGTGATGAATGCGCCCCGTGGAAGCCGCTTCATTCTGAAAACGCAGCAGGAAGTCAGGGTCATCCAGCAGCTTGCGGCTCAAGACCTTGAGCGCCACCGGACGGTTGCCCACCGCGATCTGCTCGGCGAGGAAGACCGCACCCATGCCGCCCGCACCCAGGCGGCGAACGAGCCGGAAACGGCGCGCAAGACTCGCAGCGAGTTGGGCGTCAATCTCAGTCACAGCGGCAACTCCTCGGCGAAACAATTGTTGCGGCGCTGCTCACCACCCCGCGCTTCGCGCTCCCCTCCTCGGTTGAGGAGGGGAACAAGGGGTGGTGCGCCGAGCTGTAGCGGCGACCGGAGTTTACCCCGCAGGGCGGGAATCGCCGGTTCGTTCGTCCCTAGGGGCGGTCCTTGTGGCCGCCCTAGGGCAACCACGAGGGTTGCCCCTACGATGGATCGGCGATCTCCGATCGCCGGACGGCGGTCGGAGACCGCCGCTACAGGAGAGAGCGGAGTGGCGTCGCGCGGACAGAAATCCGTGTCGTCCGGATACGTTCTCTGGCATTGCGGGCAGGCGCGCATCGGGCTCCTTGGCGAGTCTAAGTAGCTGCCCGGTGTCGTCGATAATACTACAGCGATCAGGAAAGGTACAACCGCCCGCGCACTATGTAGCGCTGACCTTTAGAGCCTGCCCTGAGCGACGCGAAGGGTCAGCATGTGATGACACCACACAAATGCCGACCCATTCGCGGTGCTCAGGGCGGGCTCTGAAGGTCGGCGCTACACTTGCTCAACCACCCCATAGCGGGGCGAAGGGTCCGCACTTGTGTCGCTTCCTCTTGTTTCAGCCGCTCGCCAGCCAAACCTTGAGCAGCGATTGATAGGGAACGTCGCTTGTCCAACCCCGGTAATCGCTGGAATCGTGGGTGGCCCCAAAAGCTCTTTCGCGCTCGCTTCAGCAAAATTCTGACGGAAGGCAGAATTTTTTGCCTGACATGATTACTTGAGTGTTATAATATCAGACGTACCTAGCACCCCGGTTCGGCAGCAGCTACTGGAGGAAGATCGCCTTGCCGTTGCCATCCAGCAAGACGCGCTGCTTGCCCATAATGTTATTGAAAATACAGGCTATTAGCTATGATTTGAGGGGATTCTTCTGGCCCCACCCAATTTCTGGACCTTTTGAACCTAAGGAATTGCCAGGTTCCGGCTCCGTCTGGGGGCGTGCCGGCAAAAAGCTGTCAAAAATGCCGATCGGTCCAGCTATTTGCTTGAAAACAAAAGACTAAAGTCCAAAATGAGGACGATGTGTCAGGCTATTTCGATGAAAATAAATGTCTTACAAGGCATTTAAGGGGTATTAAGGGGTTATAAGGGGTTGTCAAGGGTTTTCCACCGCCGAAGGGCAGGAAGGGGGTAAACTCCTGCCGTTTCG
>JBEKAD010000645.1:0-3579 GCA_050018435.1 Terriglobia bacterium | reverse complement strand
CAACCCCTTGTATCGCCACCAGGTCACCGGGCCGCGCGCCGCTGTGTCGCAGCGCGTTGTACGTGGTGATGCCCGCACAAAGCAACGGAGCGGCTTCTTCCGCGGAAATGCCGTCCGGCATGAGCGCCAAGGCAACTGCGGGCGCCACCATGTACTCCTCGTAGCCGCCGTCATAAGTAATCCCGGGGACGGGAAGGGACTCGCAGTTGACGAAGTCCCCACGGCGGCAGGCACGGCAATGGCCGCAGTGGCCGCCATACCATCCCACGCCCACCCGCTGGCCCTTCTTCCATTCGGATACCCCGCCGCCGACCTCGTCAACGATCCCGGCGATTTCATGGCCCGGCACGCGCGGGTATTGGATGCCCGGCCAATGGCCTTCCTTCGTGAACATGTCGCTGTGACAGATGCCACACGCCTGCACGCAAATGCGGACTTCGCCTGGGCCCGGTTGCGGCACCTCACGTTCGACCAGTTCGATCGGCCCTCCTGCCCTGGTCACTTGCGCCGCCTTCATCTTGGCCATGAGAATTCTCCTTAATAGGAATTTGTAAGAAAGGACACCTGCCTGTGGCGCTGCTCAATAAAAGCAGGAGCGTTGAATGCGGGTCACCGCTAAAGAAACCACGCCCCCCACGCCAGGTCAGTTCTTGCTGCGTACAATGTATAGATGTGGTCATCGGCATTGGCGATTCCTGGCGGGGTCCCAAAGGGATCGCTGGTGGACCTGGGGGGGTTCGAACCCCCGACCCCATGGTTGCAAACCATAAATAGGGCTCTTGCGATGGTTTGTGACAGAGTGAGATTGTCCGCTATTCATGCCCCTGCCATCGTGGTTTTGCACTTTTGCCAAGGGCGATAGATTACTACCATTTTTGACCGAGGTGTGCACCAAAATGTGCACCAAATTTCCCCGCCCTATTTTGGTGCATTGGCGGCGCCGCAAGGGGGGATTCCTTGCTTGGCTGTCTCCGGCGCGTCGGCGTGGCGTGGGACGGGCAGGAAGGGGCATTCTGGGTGAGGATGCGGTCACTCCAGGGGGAACTCTTCTGCAAACTCCATGATGAGAAGGTGGACCTCCGTATCGGTGTAGGTGAAGAAGATGCGGAGCGCAGGCGCATTGGGATAGACGGCGGTTCTTGCCACAGACAACGACGTGCCGGGAATAGTAGGAAAAACCTCGGGCTGCCGGGCCAAGGAAAAATAAAGGGCGGCGAGAACATCATCAAGCCGCTTATGACTCGCGGCCAAGGCTTCAAACTGCTCGCGGAATTTGGGCTCTTCGCGGATGGTTCTAAGCTTCTTGAATGGCCAGCCCGTGTTCTTCGGCAATCTCGCGTCCCCTCTCTTCATCAGCTTCCGAAAGCGGTTCGTCGGTCAGGAAGATGGTCTCGTAGGGAATCGTTTCCTTATAGCGAGCAGCCTTCCAGCCCACCATCTTGTGGGTCAATTCGGACATCGTTACGGCGTCAGCTTCCGATACGGCGTCGATGACTGTATCCACCACCGCAATGTGCTCCGGCTTGAAGACCGCCAGGTTGGGGCGGCGCAGGTTGACCGTGCGGAGTTGAGTGTTCCCGCTCTTTAACGGGACTTCCTGAAGGCCAAGCTCTTTGTTCTCGATCATCTGCTTGCGCACCGGTAGGAGTCGGCGGGGAGCCGGTCCCTGCTCGAGCTTTTGGTACTCAAAGCCCGTTATCGGTTCGCCGTAGTGCGCGAAGGCAAGAAAATCCGATAGAAACAGAATCTTATTCAGCTTCACCGATCCAAATCTCGGGTCATTCGCGCACTTCTGGCTGATATAGAGCACCAGTTCTCGAAACCGCTCCTCATTCTCAGGCCAAGCTTTCGGCTTTGGAGCGCTCATGGCAGCCTCCATTTCATTCACCTTTCCCAAGCGTTCCTCCGCGCAATCTCCGGCTAGACTCAAGGCTACGGCCCCTTACCGGCCACTCCCTACTACGCACAAGACTACCATCTGCTACGGCGTAATACAACCGTTCGCGTTCCGTGTCGCGCGAGGCTTGTCTTTTCTCTGGGCGATTGCTTGCAGCGCGTCCTGGGGCGATTCCGCGCAAAGAACGGGCATCCTGAGAAGGCAGCCGGTCCTGCATTGTTCGGACGCCAGACTTGCGCTTGCTCTTCCAACAAACTCATACGGAACCTCTCAGGGCTGTTTGCCCAGTTTGAAGGTCCCTCCAGGACGAACTGATTCCTCGACCAGCTCGCACTCGCACCCCGCCACCCCGCGTTCGCAAATCTCGCCCAGCGGCCTGTCCTCGGGCCAATCTCGACCGTCCGCATCCTTGCAGGCGGCACAGACGACCTTGTATTCCAGCATGGCGATTCGGTAAGTGCGGAATTTCCAGCCAGCAGCCTCCTTCGCCTTGCGTTCGGCGGTAGCGGCGTTAGCAACGGCACGCGCCTCCTCAACGCTTGGAACATGATATTTGTGGGCTTGGGTTTTCGCCCATGGTGGCACGCACACTGAGCCATTGCGCTGCGTGAAGTCCGGCGCCCGCCTCAGAGGATCGACAGGCAAGTCTGGCGGAAACAAACTCCCACAGAAACGACAAAAGCAGTCCGCTTCGGTTCTTTTGCCACAGCTTAAACATATAGCGGTCGCCAGTCCGTCAGCGTCATCGTCGGAGTCTGACGGAAGCAAACGGTAACAGAAACGACAAGAGGGGGTTCCTTCTGCGTATTTTTCGCCACAGCTTGGACAAAACATATAGTGCTTTCCCTTTCGAGGTTTGTGGCGCGCCGGGCCATGGGTAGCCCGCTCGTGCTCCGAAGAAACCCACGCCTTCAGTCTTACTGGCGCAGGGTTGGCAGGCAAGTCTGCCAGAATTCCAAGAATTGTACCGGCGTGCGGAAGCAATTGCCCGCAGAAAAGGCAAAAGGAGTACGTCTCTGCGTTTTCTTTCCCACAGCTTGGACAAAGCACATAGCACCTCCGGTTAGTCGGCGTTCCGACGTGCCACGGCGCGGCCAATCGTGCGCGTGGAGATATTAAATTCGCGGGCGCATTCCCCCTGCGTCTTGCCAGCCTCAAGCAGTGCAAATAACCTTGCCCACTCTTTCTCGCTCAGTTGGGGGTGGCTCTGTCGTCTGTCGTCGCAGGTTGACTCACTCGCCCGGCGCTTTCTTCCCTGGGGATTTTCAGCGGGATCAACTGATTCCGCTTTTCCCTAGCTCATTTACTTCCCAACCACATCTTTGAGATGCTTGGCTACCGCCTCTGCCGTACTCTGCGCCCCATGCCGTGCGCTATACTTGTGAACTGAGTAGCCCCAAACGACAGCCGAGGTCTTGATATTCACAATCAGCACACTGGCGTCTTCGCTCCTCTGGCGCTTATTCATAATCCACGTCTGCGCAAAGCCTGGCTCCTTGCCGTGTTCAAGAGTAACCGTAATCAAGAAGTCCGCTTTGCCCTTATCAAGAAGCACAACCACCGTGGGTGCGCGACATAAAAGTGGAAGTCACGCTGCGCGCCGGTCCTCCCAATAATTCTCAAAGCGGCCGTTGAGGTGGCAGGAGCGCAGGGCCAGGATGGCGTTGGCTCCCCGGAGGGTC
>JBEKAD010000644.1:0-3589 GCA_050018435.1 Terriglobia bacterium | reverse complement strand
TCTACCACGGGAAGCTCACGCATTCTGATTCCTGCACTCGGGCTCCGTGAACGTCCAAGGAGGTTGAAAGGAACCCCTCACCCGCCCTCGTACCTCGGGCACCCTCTCCCCCTGGGAGAGGGCTGTGATTTTGATTTCTATCCGATTCCTGCACTGGTGCGCCGATAGTTCTTCCTTTGATGGAGAAGGAATCGCATTCCAAGGTTTTCCCCTACCCCGATCATGTTTTTCCGCAGCGCGGTCAGTCCTGCGCCTGAGCCGGAACCCATCAAAACTCCAAAACCACGCCGGCGGAGGGTATGATGGGGAGCATATTCACGAATTGCAGGTGCGAGAGTCCGGTGGTGGCATTGTATCCTTCAAAGCTGAGGTAGCGAGGGTTGGTGCGGTTGAGGATGTTGACCGCCTCGGCGTACAAGGTGAGCTTCCAGCGGTCGAAAGCCCACGCTTTGTTAAGGCGGGCGTCGGTTCGCTCGTAAGCCTTCTCGTACAGGGCGTTGCGCGTGGCCGCCAGATAATAGGAACCGCTCTGGAGACTGTAGAATCCCGGCAAGGGCATTCCACTTCCATAAAGTGACTTGACGCTCAGGTTGATCGTGGGGCGAAGGCGATAGCCCAGATAGACGTTCACGGTGTGCCGCTGGTCCTGGTCGGACGGGAAGAAGATGGCGGCTTCCCGGTCGTGCAGACGTGAGTAGCCGAGGCTGTAGGAAACCCATCCGGTCAGGCGATTGGCGCTTCGCCGTTGCAAAAAGATCTGCATCCCCCGCGCGTAACCTCCCAGCGGATTGTCCATGGGGGGATTGAGGGGTGGATTGAAGATCTTCCCGCCGATCAGTCGGGGTTCGAAAGCAGAGCGGAAAAGGAGATCGCGATCCTGCCGGTCGTAGAACTCGATGCGCAGCCGGGTTCGCTCATCCAAACGCTGTTCGAGGGAAACCACAAAGCTATTGGCTCGTTCCGGCAGGAGCCGCTTTCCGCCCAGAAGAGGGGAGAACGCCCAGTTGGGGTCGGGCTCCTGGGCATATTGCCCCCAGCCGAAATTAATTCGAGTGGACGCGCGGGGGACGACCGCCAGGGTGACCTGGGGCAAAACCGTCTGGATCGTATCCACCCCAAATTTATCCCAACGCGCTCCCGTCGTCAGCGACACTCGACCGTGGGCGGCATTCCAGATTTGCTCCCCGTAGCCGCCCAGCCGCAGAGCCGTGCCGCGATAGTCATCCTCCGCCGGCCAGGAGGCCGGGATGTATTGGAAGATGCGAGTCAGGCCATCATCACGAATGCGGCGCATCGACCATCCGAAATTGAAGGAGTCCTGGGGACGCCACATCCAGGCCGCATCGGAGTTCCACACCCACTCGCCGTACTGGCCCCGGTCGAAATTAATCTGGTTCTTGTTTTCATCGGTAATCGCTTCCCGCATATAGGCAACGTGGCTGGTGGCCAGAAAATGCCCGGTGGGGGTATAGTTCCACCCCAGGTTAGCAAGGGTATAGTGGTAATGGCTCGTCATCAAATCATTCTGCCCAAGGTGGCTGAGGTCCTGAGTCCGGTCGAGCGAGGAATACCCGTCGATAAAACCCAGGCTCACCTTGTTCTTGTGGCCGAGATTGTAAGCCACCCTGCCCTGGTAGTCGAAAAACCCGAAGGCGAACGACGAACCGGAGGAAACTCGATCGACGATGTATTGGAGATAGCTCTTGCGCAAGCTGAGGATCCAGTCTCCCTCCTGACCCTTACCCAGAGGCCCTTCGCCCAGCGCGCCGGCATTGGAGGCGCTGGCGGTGAGGCGAAAGGAAGGTTTCACTTGGCTGCCTTCGCGGGTTTGGAAATCGACCGCCGCCGCCGTGCTGTCGCCATATTGGGAGGGAAAAGTGCCGCTCTGCACGTCGATGTTGTCGAGCATATCGCCGTTGAAAACCGTGAGGGACCCGGTGTCGGTTTCACCCTCGACCATGTGGTAGGGTTGGTGGAGCAGAATCCCGTCCAGGTAAAGGCCGATGCGGCTGTAGTCAGCGGCGCGAAGAGAAAAACGGCTATTGAGATCGTCGTCGGAAGTGATGCCCGGCATCGCTTGGACCGCACGCAGCGGGTCATCCGCCAAAACGCTCGCCAGGTTCTTGGCATCGTTACCGCTCAGGCTCATTTCTGACGGACTCTCGACGCGCGCCACACCAAAGGGGCCGGCCTTCACTTCCACCGCCGTCGTTTGTCCCAGGTTGTCGGGAGTGAGGGTCACTTCGAACTCTTTGACATCGCCGGCCGTGAGGTTGAAGCTGGTCAGCACCAGCTTGTAGCCCACCGTGGAGACCCTCAGCTTATAATCCCCGGGTTTGACGGCCTTGATATCAAACTGTCCCTGACGGTCCGTAATGGCGCGATAAGAGGTACCTTCCAGCGTTACTTCGACGCGCGCCAGGGACTCGCCGCCACGCGCGTCGCGGACCACGCCCCGCACCTCAGCGCTGGCAGGTTCTTGGCACTGAGCGGCGCACGAAGCGAAGAGGAAAATGAAGGAAAGTCCTGCGAGAAATTTCATCGTCGGCAGCACCTAACCGTAGTACTGTTCACTTATGCGTTCTTGTTCCCTGTTTGACCCCAGAACCCCCTCACCCCCGGCCCCTCTCCCCCAAGGGGGCGAGGGGAGCAGTAATTTGAATATGGTTCCCCTCCCGTTGCGGGAGTGACGTTGATTTGAATTTACAACCCTCGCCCCCTTGGGGGAGAGGGTGGACCGCAACCGGCGCTTTCTCCAGCCGGGGCGGGCCGGGTGAGGGGGTCACCCAAGAACAAATCGAGAATTGATTTCCTGAAACCCACACTCTAAAGCCCCGCCCTTCCAAACCCATCGTGAGAAAATCCGCGCTAATCATATCGTTGTTGAAACGGCTGAGCTTTGATTTTGAACACACGCGCCTGTGCACAGGGTCTGTTCTCAGCAATCGATTCTGGAATGTCGATGATCAGGCCGTCTTTGTCCTGGCGTCGCTTCCGTTTCCCTTTAGCTCCTAACAGGGTCACCACCCTGCCGGTGGTTGCGGGTATTCTACCACGGCAAAACAGAGCCCTCGCCACGTCAATCTCATCGAATCCCCTCGTGCCAGCCTGGCGTCATATTCTGACACGTTGTCTATTCACAATTGCCACCCGCGGGTTCATTATAGAAAGGGGGTTGCTGAGTATTTCTGCGAGAGCCATGGCGATGGAATTTGATCGCTTGCGGAGGTGACAGCACGGTGTCAACATTCAGCGAAGTCTTTCGAGTCTCCGGCGCCCGTATCGAATCACTTGCGGCGCTGCCGGGGCCCGCGCGTCCCCTGGAGGCCATTCTCGAAGCGGCGGAGAGGAACCCCGGCCTCGACGTGGAGGACGCAGCTTCGCTGATCGCCTGGGCGCGCGAGCCCGAGCGGCGCGCAGAAATCCACACGGCGGCGCAGCGGGTTCGCGAGAAGCTGGCCCCACACACGGTGGAGTTTGTCATTCCGGTTTATCTCACCAGCTTTTGCGAGAACGAGTGCCTTTACTGCGGCTATCGCCAAAGCAACGCGCTGGCCGAACGCGTGCGCCTGAGCCTGGACGAATTCCG
>JBEKAD010000643.1:0-3593 GCA_050018435.1 Terriglobia bacterium | reverse complement strand
GCCGGGCACGTTCAGCTTGCGGTAAGAAACGCCTGTCGCGATCAGCAACACTTTGCAACCGATTTCGCCTCCCCCCGCCAACTTGACGATCCGCGATGGGCCTTCCACGCGGACCCCGGTAACCTGCTGAGGAGCGAGAATTTCGACTCCGAAACGCTTGGCCTGGGCCACGCCACGCCGCGCCAAGTCGCCACCGCTCAATCCGGAAGGAAAGCCGAGATAGTTCTCAATGCGGGAGCTCATCCCCGCCTGCCCGCCAGGCGCTTCCATTTCAATCAGCACCGTGCGCAGGCCCTCCGATGCCCCGTAAACGGCCGCCGCCAAGCCTGCCGGACCGCCGCCCACGATCACCAGATCGTAAAACGCCATCTCGGGCCGCACACTCAGCCCAAGTTTTTCCGCCAATTGCGCCGTGCTCGGGTCAGCCAAAGATGAGCCATCCGGGAAGAGCACCATCGGCAAGCTGGAAGGTTCCGCTCCGACCGCCTTCACAAGGCGGCGCACCTCGGCGATTTTTTCCGCCGTCTCAACATCGATCCATTGGTAAGGCGCCTGATTGCGCGTTAGAAAGTCTCTGATCGCGTAAGAATGTGGAGACCAGCGAGTGCCGAGAACTCGAACCCCTTCGAAAGGAGGCCGGAACGACGCCATCCAATCCTCCAAAAGGTCGTCAAGCACGGGGTAGAGGTGTTCCTCCGGCGGATCCCAGGGCTTCAGCAGGTAGTGATGGATTCTGGCGTCGTTGATGGCGTGAATCGCCGCATCGGTGTCGGCGTAGGCCGTGAGCAAGACGCGCTTGGCGTTGGGGAAAAGCTCCATCGCCTGTCCAAGGAATTCTACCCCTGTCATCTGAGGCATACGTTGATCTGCCAGAAGTAGCCCCACCGAATCATCTCGCCGCTTGAGCCCCTTCAGCGCCTCCAGGGCGGCCGCGCCGGAGTCAGCGCGTAACACTCGGTAGCGCTCGCCATACCGACGCCGTAGGTCACGCTCCACCGCACGCAATACTTCCGCGTCGTCGTCAACCGTCAGTAGGACAGGCTTTGCCATTCGTATTCCTCTGAACCAGGAGTCCCAGGGGTCGAAACGGCAGGCTTCGCACCCATCACCCGTCGGTGACCCTACAGCAATTCATTAGATGAGCCGGGTCAATCACCCGTTACTATCCTGCCGACCGGCTCGATTGTTGTCTGCCGCTGGATCAGCACGAGTGTTTCGTCATCCTGCCGGGGCCCGCATCCCCGAAACCTCTCGAGCCGCGCGACCAGAGCGTCGCCGAATGCAACGGGCCCTTCCCTCGGCTCCACCGGCAGGCCGCGCACCAGTGCCAACAAGCCTTCCTGGCCTAACGCCTCGCCGCTCTCGTTGCGGGATTCCGTGATTCCGTCCGTATAGAGCAGGAGCGTGTCACCTCGACTTAACTCAACCGCGGTCTGGGCGTAAGCCGTCCCGCTGATGAGGCCTAGGGGCAGACTGGCCACGGCCTTGGCATAAGGGGTGCGATCCTCAAGCCAGTCCCAAACCCCGCTCTCAGCGTGATGCCACAGCAAGGGCAAATGGCCGGCATTGGTGAAGAGAAGTTCGCCTGTCCCGAAGTAGAATCCCAGAACCACCGCAGTGGCGAATTGCACGCCTTTCGCGTCCCGCTCGAATGCCTCATTCAGCTCTCGCATCAGCGCTGACTGGTCCCAGTTATCCGTGTGCTGTTGTAGAACCCGGCGCAGACGGTCTGCCACTGAACTTGCGTATCCGCCATGCCCTGCCACGTCGGCAAGGGCAATTCGCGAGACCTGTCCCTTGCTGCACACCGATACATAGCGGACGTCGCCGCCGCTCGGGGCGTGCCCGAACGGGGTGCAAGAAATCCAACCCAGCAAACCGGGAAGCTCTATCGGATGAGCCGCCTTGCTATTCCCGCCCCACAGCTCAAAACACGCAAGCCTCGCAACACCCTCCCGGGATTCACCCATTCCGTCACCTCTGCTCTACGATTGCTCCCAGCCGTGGCTTAAGTTCGAATGCCGAGCCGGCCTGCGAAATTTGGGCTATGTTGTCTCGGTCTTCCCGTTCCACCAGAGGGCAGGATTTCCATTTGCCGCATGAGTTTCATTTTTTTGAAGCGTTCTGCGCGCGTGACATCATCTTAGCATGTTTTTTCAATGGGTTAGAAGAATGCCGAAAACCTGCGGCTATTCACGGTAGGCCCCTGCGGGGCCATTTGAACACACCTTATTCTAGCGCCTATGGGATAGAGGGGAGTGTATGAGTGTAGGAAGCAATGGGTTGCGACCTTCGGCGAGTTGCAGCGGGAATTGAGACTCCGAATCGTTATGACCATCCGGACCCCGAAGGAGCGAGATGAGAAATTGAATTACCCGCACAGCAAGCCCTTGAAACGAGACTTGCTGAAGCACCCCGGCGACTGGCCGTGGTCCCGCCGCGCCGGGGAGATTCTATTTCTGGAATGACGCTTCGGTCTTGGCGTTGGGCAAAATAGTGTGATGGTATCGACCGAAGGGCGCATACATCCCGACAAAAACCGTCGGCACGTATGCGCCCCCCGCGCCAAGCTGTAGTGCGGCGTCGCGCATCGGCGTGTGACCTCCTCCGATCTCCAAATCCCTCCTCACAGCTTTATTGACTTGGTGCGCGTTGATCCTTAGAATATGCGTGCTATGCAAGAGCCCCCTTCCCTGGTTGGTCTTACCATCTCGCACTACCGGATTCTCGAAAAACTTGGCGGCGGCGGCATGGGCGTGGTCTATAAGGCTGAAGACACGCGCCTGGGCCGGTTTGTGGCGTTGAAGTTCCTGCCGGAGGACGTCGCTAGGGACCGAGAGGCGCTGGCGCGCTTCCGGCGCGAAGCGCAAGCCGCTTCCGCCTTGAACCACCCCAATATCTGCACCATCTATGACATTGGCGAGGAAAGGGGCCGGGCCTTCATCGCCATGGAATTTCTGGACGGCGCAACGCTGAAGGACCGCATTGCCGGGCGCGCGCTCGACCTGGAGGAACTGCTGCCCATTGCCCTGGAAATCGCCGAGGGCCTGGATGCGGCGCACGCGGCGGGGATCGTGCATCGCGACATCAAGCCGGCGAATATTTTCGTCGCGCAGCACGGGCACACGAAGATCTTGGATTTTGGTTTGGCCAAGGTCACGGCGGGAGGGCGTTTGGCGCGGCCGTCACCAGCCAGCGCCGCCACGCAGGACGAGCCGACCCTAACCAGCCCGGGTTCGACGCTGGGCACGATGGCGTACATGTCGCCGGAGCAGGTGCGGGCGCGCGATCTCGACGTGCGCACGGACCTGTTCTCGTTTGGGGTGGTGCTCTATGAGATGGCCACGGGGCAGCTGCCTTTCCGGGGGGACAGCCCGGGGGTGATTTTCGAGGCGATTCTCAATCGTGCGCCGGTGCCTCCGGTGCGCCTCAATCCCGACCTGCCACCTAAACTGGAAGACATCATCCTGAAGGCGCTGGAGAAAGACCGCAATTTGCGCTACCAGCACGCTTCGGATATGCACACCGACTTGCTGCGGGTTAAGCGGGATCTGGACAGCGGCGCCTCTGTAGGGCCGGGCTTTAGCCCGGCA
>JBEKAD010000642.1:0-3596 GCA_050018435.1 Terriglobia bacterium | reverse complement strand
GGTGTCTCTGTTATTCCGAAATGGGCGTGAACCTGCCGGAGTCAGGTGGTGAGTACATCTTCCTGCGCGAGGCCTGGGGCCCCGTCTGGGGCTTTCTCAGCGGATGGATTTCCTTCTTCGCGGGATTCTCGGCGCCGATTGCCGCCGCGGCCCTCGCATTCTCCGAGTATTTCTCTCACTTCTTCCCCTCCTTCGCGGTAGCGGGCTCGGAAGCAAATTCCGGAGGCACGCTGGGGTGGTTCCACACCGGCCATGGGCAATGGTTGGCAGTGGGGATTGTGGTGGCCTTTGCAGTGATCAATGTGTCTGGGCTCCGGCTGGCGGCCAAGGTCCAAAACCTTCTCACCGGGCTCAAGCTCGGCGTGCTGCTGCTATTCCTGTGCTTTGCCTTTGCCGTTGGCCACGGGAGTCCAGGTCATTTTTCGCAAGTGGCGATTCGAACCTCAACCCACAGCCTTCCCGCGCAGTTTGCGGTATCGCTAATCTTTGTGATGTTCGCGTACAGCGGCTGGAACGCGGCCACCTACGTTTCCGGTGAAATAAAAACGCCCGAGCGGACGATCCCCACCTCGCTGGTGGTGGGGACTCTCACTGTTGCCGCTTTTTACCTGTTGCTGAACGTGGCGTTCATCTACGCGCTGCCCCTCGAATCGATGAAGGGGGTTGTGGCGATTGGCGAGGCCTCCGCCGGCGCGCTCTTCGGGCTGCGGGGAGGAAACATTTTCAGCGCTATCATGTCGGTGGGGTTGCTCTCGTGTGTAAGCGCCATGGTGATGGCCGGGCCGCGGGTTTATTTCGCCATGGCAGTTGACCGCTGCTTTTTCCCAACGGCGGCGCGCATTCACCCTCAATGGGGAACGCCCATGTATGCCATCATCTATCAGACCTTGGCAGCGGCGCTGATGATTTTGACTGGGACGTTTGAGAGCCTGATTTATTACATCGGCTTCGCCCTGATTTTCTTTGCCGCTCTGGCGGTGGCAGGGTCAGTTCGCCTCCGCCGGCGGGCGGGGTGGAAGAAACTCGCGGTGGTGAGCCGGGGTTACCCGTTGGCTCCCGCCCTCTTTATCGTGGCGAGCTCCTGGATGCTCCTTTACACGGCCGCGCTGCGGCCCAAGGAATCAGCGCTCGGGCTGCTGACGATACTGCTGGGGGCTGGATTGTATTATTGGAAATTCTGGCAGGGTTCCGAACCCCGGGCCTGAGGGAGTTTTTGTTCCATGGCATCATGCGGGCGCACGGATGGAGATTAGCGTGGCGCAACCTAGCATATCTAGGGAAAATGCCGACGGACGGATAGGCACTATTCGTGGCTACGTGTTTGATTTTTGTGTGGAGTCCACAATAATTAAGTCCTAAGATGGCTGGGTCGTTCAATAATGGCTAAGTTCAAGGAGAAATTATGCCGGACATATTTGCGAAGCTTGTGAAGGAAATTTCCCACGCCATTGACCGCATGGGGACAGATTTCGACACACACGAATTGATATTGGAGCTTGCTCGAGAAAATCAGCCAGCCTACATTAGGGCTTTGAATGAGTCTGTTGAGTCTGGTAGCGCTGCCCCTTTTAAGGTAGTTCATGCAGCAATCGGAAGGTCATTGAAGAGGCATTCACATGAGTTCGGCATTCAGGAAATAGAAACAGGGAAAAACCATAGCAGCCCAGATATTTTTGGGGAATCCTGTTCTTGCTCAAAGTGGAAAAAGACCTGATTAACTGGGAATTCAGCAGGCGCAGAGCAGGGCTTTTGCTTCGCAGTTTTTCTTGGTGCGCTCCCGCCAAACAGGGAGGTCAAATCGCAATGGAACTATTCTGGACCGTTGTTTTGATTCAAGCCTTTGTTTTCGGAGGCTTTTCCTCTTTCATCGCAAAGGAAAAAAACCGAGACAGTGCGGGATGGCTTTTCCTAGGATTTTTGTTTAGCTTGATCGCCCTCCTCGCTTTGATAGCCGTTCCAAAACTCGAGAAGAAGGCACAAGCGCAATCTCAATCCCCACCGCTACCACCTCTGCCTCCCTCTCCTCCAATCCCAACGAAAACGAAAATCATTCGAATCGTTCTAATCCTGGTCGGCATGTTGCTGCTGTTTGCGGCCGGAATCATGTTCAAACACTAAAGCCGCCCCATGTAAACAACAATGCGCCGCGCACCTACAAAACAGGTCCGCGCTAGGCTTGCTACCCCTTGGCGGGGGGCGTCACTCGAACGGTATAGCCACCTCGGCATAACTGCCCGGCGTGGCCGCGTTCACGGCGGCGGCGATGCGTTCAAGGTGCAATCTGACACGCGGGTGGCGCATACATTGTTTTTCATGTATGCGCTCCAGCAACACGCGCAGTGTCTCTGTCCACGCGTACTAACCCTGGCCTGTCCTAGCTTTTTTACGGTCGCCGACATAAAAGGCAATGTCGGCGCCACCCGCGAAGCAGGTTACAGCGTCACAACCTCAAGTTCGGGAAAAGCCTCAAAGTCATCGGTGTTGAAAGTATAAATTCGCTGAACGCCATTGGCCTTCATGGTCGCGACAATCTGCAAATCGAATATGTCACCACCCGTCACAGGACGGCGACGAAGCAAACCCAGCCACCCTTCCACGGTGTGGGCCGGGATTGGCAGCACAAGAAGAAAAGACAGCAGACCGGAAATCGCGCTCAGTGCGTCGGCAGGAGAGCGCGGCTTGGGAACGCGCCGCGGATTGGTCACGATGGAATAAAACTCGCAGAGTATCTGCGAGGTCACATAAAGAGTTGCGGACGTGTCACGCGCGGCCTCGAGCAAGGCGCGCGACGCTGCATGTTGTGGAGCGTCTGCGTCCATTGCGTAGACGAGAACATTCGCATCGATAAGCCCCGGCTCAACGGACATCGTCGTAAATGTCGCGCCGGTGGAGAGCGCCTACGCCGCCAAGATGCCAGATTGGCAATTCCGGAGCGGCGGTGCGAAAGTGGGTTTCTCCCTCAAGTAGGCGCAACACAACATCCTTCACCAGTTGCTCGGCGGCGGTGCCTTCCTTGGTGGCGATCTGCGCAAGCTGCGCTTCCTGCTCAGGGGTGAAATGTACTTCCATCACCTTCAGGATAACGGAAAAGCTTCGCTTCAGGCAAGTTCCAAGTTGGACCCTGTTTTGAACGTGGGGTTATTCTCTGCCTCTGAGGATTGCGGCCATCACGCGGGGGTTGCGGCGTCCGTGCATCACCACGATTACCCACAAAGGTTTTTCGTCGGGTGCATAGGCAATCAGGTATTCACGAACCAAAATGAAGCGCAGAGGCCGTGAGGTGAGGTCCGGGCGTCTGTGGCCCTGACCGGGGAATGGAACCAAGGCACGAATGGCGGACAGAATTTCCGCAATCATCCGGTCGGCGGCGTCAAGATTATCCGCGCGAATAAATTCCCAAATCTCGTTTAGATCAAAACGGGCTTCGGGGTGGAAATCGTATCCGGTCATGAACCGGTCTGCGAACGACGCGCGGCGGCGCTTTTTTCACGGAAGTAGGCTTCAACCTCGTCACCAGGGATAGCCTTCACCTTGCCGCTTTTCAGGTCGTCATAGCGGCTGTTGAGCAAATCCAGCGTTTTTGCAAGTTCGTCAAC
>JBEKAD010000641.1:0-3598 GCA_050018435.1 Terriglobia bacterium | reverse complement strand
GAGAGCTGGTCGCATCTCCGGCAATCGGGACCCGTCACCGATTGGGAAGTCTACCCCACGACACCCTGGAACTACGCGCTGGTAGTCGAGAACAAGAACGCGGCCGCGTCATTCACCGTCACCGAACTTCCTGTAGGCTATCAACCCTTCAGCCTCGAGGGCGCGCCGGTGGTGATTGCCGCGAAAGCTCGCCGGCTGCCCGAATGGCAGATCGAGGACGACTCGGCAGGGCCTCTGCCGGTAAGCCCCGTAACCAGCAAGCAAGCGGTGGAGACCATTTCATTGGTGCCCTACGGCGCCGCCAAGCTGCGGATTACGGCATTTCCGTTTACGCAGAACTAGCGAGGCGGCGAAACACGGCGCGCGGGGCCCGGACCGGCTTGCGCAGAGCGCAGCTCTGCGTTTTAGCGCGGGAGATGGACGCGAATCGCAGAGCTGCGCTCTGCGCAAGCCAACTAACCCGGGCGGGGTGTGTCGAACCCTGCCTAAATTGGCTCGAAGTGCGCGAACATGTTCTGGAATTCCGGCAGATTGGAAGGTGTTTCATACCAACATACCGCCTCGAAGCGTTTCCACAGATCGAGGACGACAGGATTCTGGTGAGCGCCAGCGATGGCTCCCTGGGAAACCCACTCGAAGACCTCGATGATGGTTCCATTCGCCGTGCGCATCACGATCGGCGTGCGCTCGGTTATGAGACCCTGGGCGCGTAGCGGCGGGAGGTGGTTACGAACCAGTTCCAGCAGCGCTTCCTCGCAACCGGGCCTTGGCTTGTAACATGCGACTGAGATCGATCCCATGTGAGTGCCTCCGTTTAGGTCTTGTAGGGGCGGGGCTTGCCCTGCCCGAGGGCGCCCCAAGGGGTGCCCCCACTAGGGTCCGCGCTACACCGACTGGCCTAAGTCGTCGTCGGTTTCGGCCGTGACTTCGTCCAGTTCTTCCGCCATCGGGACGGTGGTGGACTTGCTTCCGCGCCGCATGGCCACAATTCCGGTGCGCACCATTTCCAACACGCCAAAGGGGCGCAGCACTTCCAGCAGGCCATCGATTTTGTCTTCGCCGCCGGTGATTTCGATGATGAGTGACTCCGGCGCGACATCCACCACCCGCGCCCGGAAGACGTTCACCAACTGGAGCACATGGGAGCGCTGGTCGTGCTGTGCGGCCACCTTGATCATGGCCAGGTCGCGGGTGATGGCGGGCTCGTCGGTGATGTCTTCCACCAGGAGGACGTTCACTAACTTGTAAAGGCTCGCTTCAATCCGGCGCGCCTGGTCCTGATCCGCCTCAACGGTAATGGTCATGCGTGAGACTTCCGGTTTTTCCGTGCGTCCTACCGTCAACGAGTCGATGTTGAAGGCGCGGCGGCGGAAAAGCGATGCCACCCGCGTCAGGACGCCGGGCTTGTTTTCGACATGCACTACAAAAGTTCTGAGCATAGGAACCTAGCTATTTTGGATTTTGGATTGGCGATTTTGGATTGGCGAAACCCCAAGGGAAGATCCGGCATTGCCGGGCTCGCGGGCGTAATCCCAAATCCAAAATCTAAAATCCTACTCATCCTCGGCGGTCTCTATCAGCGGGTTGGGGCGGCGGATCATTTCGTGCAGCGCGGCTCCGGCGGCCACCATGGGATAGACCGAATCCTCCTGCTCGACCTCGAAATCAATCAGCATCGGCCCCGCGTGCCGGCGCGCCGATTGCACGGCGGGCACCACTTGCGAGCGCTCGGTCACCGCCGTGCTGCGGATTCCATAGGCCTCCGCCAGCTTGCAAAAATTAGGGCTCAACAACGGGGTGGATTGGTAGTTGCGCTCGTAGAAAAACTCCTGCCATTGCCGCACCATTCCCAAGTATCCGTTGTTGATGATGGCGATGTGGATTTTCAAATTCTCCTGAACGAGGGTCGCCAGCTCGGCCATGGTCATTTGGAAACCGCCGTCGCCGGCCACCACCCATACTTCCGCCTCGGGGCGCGCTACCTTGACCCCGATGGCGGCGGGCAGCGCGAATCCCATGGTGCCGAGGCCGCCGGAAGTGATCAGCGAGCGGGGCGTTTCGTGCTTGAAGTATTGCGCTTCCCACATCTGGTGCTGGCCGACGTCGGTTACCACCACGGTGTCGCCGCCCCGGGTTTCCTGCCACAAGTCGTTGATTACGTGCGCCGCGTAAAGGTGCCCGCTGTCAGGCAGGTTCTGGATGTCCCGCACCGCGGCATCGCCTTTCAGGCCGTCGATGTAACCCCGCCACTCACTACAATCGATCGGCTGGAGGCGGGGCAACATCTCGCGCAGGACTTCCCGCAGATCGCCGATGAGGGCCACATCGACTTTTACGAGTTTGTTGATTTCCGTGGGATCGATCTCGACTTGGATTTTCCGCGCCTTGGGCGCGTAGGTCTTCAGGTTGCCGGTGACGCGGTCGTCAAAGCGCATGCCCAGGGCGATCAGCAAATCGGCATCCTGGATGGTGTGGTTCACCCAAGCTTCGCCATGCATCCCCATCATGCCGAGATTCAGCGGGTGGGATGCCGGGAACGCCCCGAGGCCGAGCAGCGTCAGCGTGACGGGAATCCCCGTGCGCTCGGCCAACTCGCGAACCTCGGCCATGGCGCCGGAGAGGAGAATCCCGTGCCCGGCGAGAATCACGGGCCGTTTCGCTTCCTGAATCAGTTTGAGGGCCTTGGAATAATCTTCCGAAGTGGGCGAGAGATCGGGACGGTAGCCCGGCAATTGCGGTTTCGCGGCTTCCCAATCGAATTCACACGAGGACTGCTGTGCGTCTTTGGTGATGTCCACGAGGACGGGGCCGGGACGCCCGGACCCGGCCACATAAAAGGCCTCACGGAGCGTGCGCGCCAGTTCGCTGGCATGGGTTACCAGGTAGTTGTGCTTGGTGATGGGCAGGGTCACACCGGTGATGTCCGTCTCCTGAAAGGCATCAGAGCCGATCACCTTGCTGCCCACTTGCCCCGTGATGCAGACGACCGGGGAAGAGTCCATCATGGCCGTGGCGATGCCCGTCACCATGTTCGTGGCGCCCGGGCCGGAGGTCGCCACGGCCACCCCGACGCGCCCGGTGGCGCGCGCATACCCGTCCGCCATGTGGGTTGCGCCCTGCTCGTGCCGCACCAACACGTGGTGAATCTTGCTGTGCGTCAGTGCGTGATAAGCGGGAAGAATCGCCCCGCCCGGATAGCCAAAGACGTGCGTCACGCCTTCCCGCTCCAGGCATTCCCAAAGGATCTCCGCTCCCGTCTTGATCATGTTTCCTACTTCCCCTCCATCTATATGGCCACTGTTGCCCGTGCCAAGCCCCTTACTGCATTGTACAATAGGCGGAGTTTACTTAGGGAAACTCCTCTTACAGATCTAGCGTTCAGAACACAGCATGCGCCGACCTGAAGGTCGGCGCTACATCCGCATTTGCCGATCCCTGTGGCACGGCAATCCTGGCCATGACGGTCACGGGCGGGGGAAGCTGTGAAAAAATCGAAAGAATGCTTGACTAGCATTACAGCTATGATATACTTCCCCTCCGATGGCCGGAGGGAGGTCCAGCATGGGTTACCAGTCCACGGTGCAGGTGATTCAGGGGG
>JBEKAD010000640.1:0-3602 GCA_050018435.1 Terriglobia bacterium | reverse complement strand
CAGGTTCGGCAGCGGAGGTGGCTCGTCCCCTTCAAAGAACAACTGGTAGAGGGGAAGTTCGAGCGCCGCCGCCAACCTCTCGAGGGTTTCAAGGGACGGAACAGTGTGTCCATTTTCCACCCGCGAGATGTAACAGCGTAGCAAGCCGGTACGCTTTTCGATATCACCTTGCGAAAGGTTACGTTCTTCTCTAAGCTTCTTAAGTCGTGTTCCTATAATCATGGACACATTCTTGCACAAAGTAATTAAGTGGTCAACTAAAATCTTGATTAGATTTTGATTAGAAATTTGCCGCAGTTGTTACTGTAACCCTAAAGGCTCCTCCCTCGTCGGAAGCAATGAGGGTGGGCCGAAGATGGAAGCCCGATGGAAAACTCCGGTGCACAGGTTGCCCAAGAGATTCAGTGGATTAAACGTGCACAGCAGGGGGAGCCGGAGGCTTTTGGCCCCTTGGTGCAGAAACACCAGCCGCGTGTCTTCTCGCTGGTCTACCATTTGGTTCGCCGACGCGATGAAGTGGAGGACCTCGCCCAGGAGATATTTATCAAGGCGTTTCGGGCGATTCGCAGCTACAACTTCCAATCCTCTTTTGCCACCTGGCTCAGCCGCATCGCTACCAACCACTGCTACGATTTCTTGCGGCACGAGCGCGCATCGCGCGTGAGTTTCTACTGGCAGATGGGGGAAAACAGCCAGCAGGAGTTGGAGGCCAACGCGGAGAGTCAGCCGGAGCACGTCCTCGATCACGAAGAGCAGACGGTCCTGAAGGATTTGGTTACTAAGCTCCTGGACCGTGCTCCCGAGAATGATCGGAAGATTCTGCTGTTGAAGGAATTGCAGGATTATTCTGTGGAGGAAATTGCGGAGATCCTGAACCTGAAGCCGACAACGGTGAAAGTTCGACTGCATCGCGCCCGGAAGCGCATGCTGGAAGACTTGCGCCAGTGGCGGGAGGAAAACAAAGGCCATGCGGTGTAACGATATTCGCGAGCGACTAGTCGACCTGTGGGAAGGTGAGGGAACGGTGGAGGTTCGCCAGCACCTCACGCAGTGCGCTGCGTGTGCAGGGTATTATCGCGACCTGCGGTTAGTGCGCGCGGGATTGCGCCTATGGAAGCGTGAAGAAGCGCCCGAGCCTACGCTGGGATTTGCCGGGCGGTTGGTCCGCCAACTCGGCGAAATGAGCAAGGCGCCGAGCGTGGCGGATTTCTTCGAGCAAGTAGGAAGGCGCTTTGTGTATGCGACCTTGGTGTTGACCTTCTTGGCGCTCCTCGCCCTGGCATTGCCTTCGACGGGGCCGGTCCGCGGTCTAAGCGCCGCCGACATTCAGATGCCCGGGCAGGAAGCTTCGCTGGCCTATTCCGATCCCATGGGAGAAACCGGCTTGCAAGAATCTCCCGACTTGGCGCCTGTGGAAGCTTCTGCGCCAGCCGTCACGAATGAGGTGAAATGACCCGCCGGGTTTATCTTTATTTCCTTGCGACCATTGTCTTGGGAGCCATCCTTGGGGGCGTGGGCGTTTATTGTTTCCTGTGGTACACGGGCCGCCTTCAGCACCACACCGGTTTCAACAAAGATCGTGCGGTGGCACACCTCAAGAAGGAACTGAATCTCTCCTACGCCCAGACACAGCAGGTTGGCCAGATCTTCGATGCGTCCTCGCAAAAGGTGAGGGATGTGCAGAAGCAGATTGACCCGCAGTTCCAAGCGATTCACCTGGAGACACGCGCGCGCATCCGGCAAATCCTGAACCCCGATCAAGCGAAGAAGTTTGATGAGTTCATAAGGGCAATCGATGAGAGGCACAAGTGGCGTGGCTCACCACCGCCCCCTCCGCAATAGTGGAGAGGCCGGGGTATGGCCGGCACGGGCGTGCATCTGCTGGGCTTTAAAACTTTTCATTAACTGTCCGGATGTTCACATCCGGTTGGCAAGCATCGTCGGGAACAGAACTTCCCCTTCCAGGTGGCAGGGGTCTTGGATCGGAAAAAGTTACCCGTGAGAGGGTGCTGGTTGTCCCCAACCGCGAGCTAAAAGGGAATATCCTCGTCGCTAATTTCGGGGGGGGGGGGTGAAACCGGTTCCGCGGCAGGCGGTGGCGGCGCCGGGGCGGGACGCTCAGGCGCCGCACGATCCGTGCCCCCGGCGGGCAGGCGTTCTGAGTCGCCTTTCGATCCCAGCATCTGCATCCGGTAGGCTATGATTTCGTAGGAAGTGCGCTTGTTGCCCGCCTGGTCCTGCCACTGCCGGCTGCGGATTGAACCTTCGATGTAAACCAGCTTCCCCTTGGTCAAGTACTCACCGCAGATTTCCGCCAGCTTACTCCATGCCACGATGTTGTGCCATTCCGTGCGGTCTTGTTGTTCGCCCGTGTGGTCCTTATAGCTTTCATCGGTGGCCAGACTGAACTTGGCTACGGGAGTGCCGCTCGGGGTGTACTTCAACTCCGGGTCTCTACCCAGACGGCCGATCAGGATGACTTTGTTGACGGTTCCAGCCATAAATTCCTCCCATCAGTTACGTGCATGCAAGGGTGCGAGTTGTGATACCTGCCGGCCGCTTGCCGGCCGCGAACTTAAGAGCTCTTCTTATGTGGAGCGGGCACCGCGATGCCCAACTTCTTCAGCCGCTGGCGCGCCAAATCGGCTTCATGTGATTGGGGAAAACGCTGGATCAGCGAGCGCAATTCGCGGATTCCTGCCGTCTTCTGGTCCAGCGCCAGCAGGGAAAAGCCCTTTTTCAATTGGGCGGCGGCCGCTTTGTTTCCGGTAGGATATTTCTCACTGCACAAGTCGTAGGCCTCGATGGCGCGATTGTAATCCCCCTTGTTGTAATAGCAATCGCCGATATAGAACTGGGCGTTCGAGGCGCGATCGGTGTCCTTGTAATACTTCAGATAATCCTGGAAGGCCTGAATCGACAAATCCCATTGCCCGCCGTTGTAATAGCTCATGCCTTGGGAGTAGAGCGAATCCGCGTCCGGCACCGGAGGAGTGGCCGGCGCAGTGGGGGCTCCGGGGCCCGCCGGAATCGTTCCCGGGGGCTGGGATTGCGGCGGCAGCGTCGTAAGAATATTCTGGATCTGGGCAGACTGCTCGCCCAATTTTGAGAGGCGCGCCTTGGCCTCTTCCAGGCTCTCGCTCAGCGCCTGAATCTGGCTGGTCATCGCATCCAAGCGCGCGTTCGAGGATGCCAGGTTCTGCTGCACCGATCCGCGCAACTCGGTGACGACGGCCTTCATGCTGTTGACGTTGTCGTTGGCCTGCTCCACCAGGGTTTTCAACACCGCGGTTTGCGTGTCGACCGTCTTCTGGAGGTTCTGAACGGCCTGCTGCAAGGCGTCGAGCTGCTGCATCATCTGGAGGGTTTCTTTACTTACACCGAAGACGGGCGGAACTTGCGCGCCCAGGAAGGCAAAAACCAGCAAAGCCAGTAAGGTATGTTTTTTCAAAGTCGCTGCGTCCTCGCTCGAGAAAATATCACCGGTGCCAGTCTAACCTTTTGACGCGGTCCGGGTCAACCGGCACGAAGGGCGGGTGGTGGGCCACTTAGGGTATGCGCGGCGATTCTACCCTGTCCCGAAGTATCGGATCGGAAAGGCC
>JBEKAD010000639.1:0-3604 GCA_050018435.1 Terriglobia bacterium | reverse complement strand
AGATGCTCGGCATCGCGCGTGTCGGTCTTCTGCCGCCGCACCCTCCGCGCCCGAATCTCCGCCGGATCTCCCACCCACAACTCGTGCCCGCATTCCGCCATCAACCGCTCGAACCACTGCGTCGAACCCGTCGCTTCTATCCCTACCAGCGTCCCCTTCGGCAAACTGGCGTAAAACCGCTTCGCTTCCCCGTTCTCGTGCTCCAACCGCCGTACCGTCAACTCCCCCGTCTCCTGGTCCAGCATCGCAATTTTCTCGAAGCGCGGGTGATAATCTGATCCTATACTGATCATCGTCGGCTCCTTTCCCGGCAGTCCAAGGTCAGGACTCAACGCAAGTCTACCGGTTCTTGGGAGCCGACGACTTTATAGAATCAAAGCGCTTCGCGCAGGCGCAAACCATGACTTGTCTTAAATGGGCAGGAGAGGTCACCCCACATAAGTCGCAAGTCGCTTGCCAGTCCTCAAGGATTTACACTAATGCGCGTTGACGCCGCAGAACTCGAAATCTTCAAAAACCTCTTCCACTCCATCGCGGAGGAAATGGGCGCCGCCCTGCGCCGTTCGGCCTTTTCACCCAACATCAAAGAACGCCGCGATTATTCCTGCGCGGTCTTCGATGGGCGGGGCCGTGTTGTGGCCATGGGCGACCACATGCCCGTGCATCTGGGTTCAATGCCGATGTCCGTCGCCGCCGCCTTGGACGCCCTGGTGTTGGGCCCCGGCGACATCGCCATGCTGAACGATCCGTACGCGGGGGGCACTCACCTGCCGGACATCACGCTCGCCATGCCGGTGTGGGCAATCGACGTAGGGGCGAGCGGCGCTCGCCCCAGGGCCGAACGCCGTTCGGCCCTACAGACGCGAACCCACCCCGACTTCTACGTGGCCAATCGTGCCCACCATGCCGACGTGGGCGGCGCACAACCCGCCTCTATGGGGCTCAGTCAGGAAATCTATCAGGAAGGCCTTCGCATCCCGCCCGTCGCGCTGGCGCGCGGAGGAAAGATTCAGCGAGATGTCCTTGCCATCCTCCTCGCCAATGTGCGGACGCCGCGTGAACGTGAGGGCGATTTGATGGCCCAGGTCGCGGCGTGCCGATTGGGAGAGCGCCGCCTGCAAGAGCTGCTGCAAAGATATGGAACCCAGCGGACCGGTTTCTACCTGGAGGCCTTGCAGTCATACTCCGCTCGGCTGATGAAAGAAGCGTTGGCAAAGATTCCGGCAGGTACCTACACGGCGGAAGATTTTCTCGACGACGACGGACACCGCCCGGAGCCGGTCCGGTTGCGCGTGGCCATTCAGATTCGCGGGGGCAGAGCCACGGTGGACTTCCAGGGCAGCTCGCCACAATGCGCCGGCTGTGTGAATGCCGTTTTCGCCATCACTTACTCGGCGGCGTTTTATGTCTTCCGGTGTTTGCTGGATGAGAACGTGCCCGCTTGCGCCGGCCTGATGGACCCCATCGAGGTGCGCGCGCCGGAAGGGAGTGTGGTGAACGCCCGGCCGCCAGCCGCCGTGGCCGCGGGCAACGTCGAGACCTCGCAGCGCATTGTGGACGTCCTGCTGCGAGCGCTGGCGCAGGCGCTTCCGCAGCGCATTCCCGCCGCCAGCTCCGGGACCATGAACAACCTTTCCTTTGGGGGGATGGATCCGCGCACCGGCGAGCCTTTCGCTTATTACGAAACCATCGCCGGCGGCATGGGAGCGCGGCCTTCCGCCGACGGCCTGAGCGGCGTGCATACCCACATGACGAATTCGCTCAACACTCCCATCGAGGCGTTGGAATCCGCCTACCCGGTGCGCGTGCGGCGCTATTCGCTGCGCCGACGGTCGGGGGGCGAGGGAAAGTTCCGGGGGGGCGAAGGCATCGTGCGGGAAATTGAGTTCCTTACCGAGGTCCGCGGTAGTATCCTTTCAGACCGCCGCCGGTTCGGCCCCTACGGCTTGGCGGGCGGCAAACCAGGACGTCCGGGAGTAAACCAACTGACCGTGCAAGGCCGGAAGCGCAAGCTGCCCGGTAAAGCTGCCTTCACCGCTCCCCGCGGCAGCGTTCTGAGAATCGAAACACCGGGAGGGGGCGGTTGGGGAAAGCGCTGACACGGATGCTGTTCACATAAGTTTCATCAAGGAGACGGTCTTCTGTTCGACCCTGGAACCCCCTCACCCACCGCCTCGCGGTCCCCCCTCTCCCCCAAGGGGGCGAGGGAAGAGGAAATCTTGGTTTTGGTCGGGTATTCGCGGGACCAGCACGCATACATAAAAATGTATGCACCACCCGCGAATCCCTAACCCCGTGTCCCGATCTTTTGCTACGACCTTAGCAGTGACCGATACCGCAATTCCGGGCGCACGGGGAATTCGTGGGCGAAGTTTTTGATCTTCTCGAAAATCCCGTCCACATCCAGGCCATACTTGGCATGCAGCAGCGCGGGCGCGCCGTGGGGAATGATGCGGTCGGGGACGGCGATGCGCAGAATGCTGGCGGGAATTTTCTTGTCCTGTAACAGGGTGGCGACCGCCGAGCCAAATCCGCCCGCTTCCGTGCCTTCCTCCGCCGTCACCAGAAATTGCTTTTCTGCCGCCAGGCAGCAGATCAATTCTTCGTCCAGGGGTTTCATAAACCGCGCATTGATGACCGTGGCGTGAATGCCCAGGGCCTCCAGCCTCGTCGCTGCTTCCAGGCAGGGATAAACCATGGAGCCGAGCGCCAGGATGCCGACGTCGGAACCCTCGCGCAGAATTTCACCTTTGCCAATTTCCAACGACTTCAACTCCTTGTCCATGGGGACGCCCATGCCGTTGCCGCGGGGGAAGCGCACGGCGGCGGGCCCGTTGAGGTTGATGGAGGTGTAGAGCATATGGCGCAATTCGTTTTCATCCTTGGGAGCCATCACCACGATGCCGGGCAGGGCAGAAAGATAAACCAGATCGTAGAGCCCGTGGTGGGTGGGGCCGTCAGCACCCACCAGGCCACCGCGGTCAAGAGCAAAGGTCACCGGCGCACGCATCAGGCAGGTGTCGTGCATCACGGAGTCAAATGCGCGTTGCAGAAAGGTGGAATAGATGGCGCACACCGGCCGCATGCCTTCGCAAGCCAGTCCGGTAGCGAAGGTGACGGCGTGCTGCTCCGCAATTCCCACGTCGTAGAAGCGGTCGGGGAAACGCTTGGAGAATTCGTCCAAGCCGGTGCCTTCTCCCATGGCGGCGGTAATGGCGACCACCCGCGGATCTTTTTCCGCGATCTTGCAGATGGCCTTGCCAAACACCGCGGTGTAGCTCGGTGCTGCCACCGGCCCCTTGTGGAACGCGCCCGTGGAGAAGTCGAACGGAGTCACACCGTGATATTTCACCGGCAGTTGCTCGGCAATGGGGTAGCCCTTGCCCTTTTGGGTCACGATGTGAACCATGACAGGCCCGGGCCGCTCCTTGGCCTTGGAAAGTACGTTCAACACATCTTCCAGATTGTTGCCGTTGATGGGTCCGATATATTCGAAGCCCAGTTCCTCAAAAACCAGTCCCGGAATCAACATGCTTTTGGCAGACTCCACCCGGTCCTGGGAGACTTTGAGCAGACGGGGGCCCAGACGGGGGACGGAGCGGAT
>JBEKAD010000638.1:0-3619 GCA_050018435.1 Terriglobia bacterium | reverse complement strand
GGGGCCGTCCGCCAGGGCATGGCCCGAGTCCGCCAATCGCAGCAACTCGCCTTCGCCTTCCTCCATCACGCCGGCCTCTCTTTTTGACCTAATTGTCACTGTATTATGCGAGATTCAATAGAGCTCACACCAGGATTTGTATACAGCGCTGGTATTTATGCGGAATGCGACGCCGCGACCACCGGCACTGTTTACTACTCGGCATGCCAGGTAGTTGCCGACCCCGTGTTCACGTTCGATCAAGCCACGTTCAACACTGAGATGAGCGCGCAGGGCGAGCAGACATTTCCGCTTGCAGACTACTATGCTTTCGCCTTCAGCCCGAATCTAACCATACCTGAGCCGTCCAGCCTGATACTGCTCGGGATGGGGATGATAGGCCTCGCAGGTGCAATCCGCAGGAAAGTGCGCTGACTGCGCCCTGTGTCTGCGCACCAGCGGGGTGGCGCTCGGCGAGGCGGCGATCCCGCGTCAAGCGCCTGCGATGAACATTACGCCCCCTGCCCCGAGGGCGCGAGCCGCCGGTGCGGTCTTTCCGAGACGCCGTCACTCCCACCGTGGGCTTCTGTTGGCGGGGGAGGAACTTCACGGTCCTCCTGATTTCGTTGCGGTGTTCGCGGCGGACAGCGCAGGATTCGTTCCCCAATCTCGCCGCTTTTCTGCCTGTTGCAAACACCCTGAAAGGCAGCAAGCCCAGAGGCCGAGACCTGCGCTACGGGCTTCAAAGGCCGCCGCTGACAAGAAAAAGGCTGCATTACCCGCTGGCCCTGAATCTCCTTCGTCATTCCTTTTGCAATTCAGAATTCACAATTCCCAATTTCTCTTCCCCCATTCACTATTTCCCATTCACTACTCACAATTTGCCCTTCCCCCAGTCCCTCCTCCGTGTTCGCGACTCCCTACTAAAGGTCGGTATTGACAGAAATTAGGGCAATGGTACACTCGCTGAGCAATTGATCCGAGTACCTACTGGAGGTGGATATGCGTACTCTCGTGCCCTTCACTCCGCGCCCCATTCCACGTCTCGGAATGCTGCTCTTTCTTAGTCTTGCCCTCCTGATGACATGCAGCGTCACACGAGGACAGGGCCGGGCACCACTATCCAACGACGACATCATCAAATTGGTGCAACTCAAATTCAGCGACGATGTCATTGTCGCGAAGATCAAGTCCTCTCCCTGCAAGTTCGACACCTCGGTGGATGGGCTCGTCAAGCTGAGAGAAGCGGGGGTTAGCGACGACGTGCTGGAAGCCATGACGGAAGCCGGTGCGCCAAGTTCCCCCACCGCTGGCGGGCGCGCAAACGCTCCCGTAACTGGCCAGTCTGCTATGACCAAACCCTATGCGCTCATCGTCGAGGGCGAAACCAACCGCCCCCTTCCAGCGAGCCGGGTTGAAGTGGCTCACGCCAAGGGGAAATGGACTGGGGACAGCCTGCAATCGGCTTCTACGGACGACGCCATAACCAGCGCTGCTATGAGCGCCGCCGCGCCCGCGATCGCTTCCGTGGAAGCGGAGGTAGGCTCGGTGGCGGAGGTACCGGATGCAGGAGCCGTACTTTCCGGCGTGATGGCGGGCCGCAAGACCACAGAGACGTATATCTGGGCGGTTCCGCACCCCACCTCTCGAAACGCTTTTAGACCTGGCAGCAAAGTCGAATTGTTCTACGACGATATCCCGGATGTTGATCCTGACGAGTACGAGCCTGTTCTGGTCAAACTCGAACCGACGAAGAGCAATACGCGCCTTGTCTGTGCTCAGAAGGTGGAGATGCGTGCGGGGACCGTGCAGGGAAAAGAGAAAGTCGTCTTAGAGCCTCAGGCGGCAAATATCTCTAAGCTCGGTCCAGGCCATGTAGTCCTCGAGCCTGAACAACCCCTGGCCCCGGGGGAGTACGGAGTACTCCTTAGGCCGCCCAACCGGGACGTGGACCTTATGGGCCAACTGGGCACTGCGGGGTCAGGCTTCTCAGCGAACGAAGCGGCGCTCATCTATAGGGTGTGGGACTTCACTGTGCGAGCTGCAGGACAGCACTAGCACGTTGGCGGAAGGGGTAGCCCACTACCCGCAGTTCCCCAAATGCGCTGGCTGGCGCCGACTCCAGATATTGCTCCTCGCCCGCCCGAGCGGCATGAGGCCGAGCGCCGCTCGGCCCTACACCGGCCCCCGAGTCCCAAACCCCCATCCCCCGCGCGAGCGGCATGAGGCCGAGCGCAACTCGGCCCTACGCCTACACCGTTGTCTTACCCACGCTTCAATTCATACAGAGTGATTTCCGGCGGGGAGCCGAAGCGCACAGGGGAGAAGATGGTTCCGATGCCGCGGTTAACGTAGAGCTGGGACCCTTCTTTTTGGAACCAGCCGCGCACGTAGGCGGTGATCAGGCGGGCGGGGGAAAGGTCCGGCGAGATATATTCCAGCGTCACTTGGCCGCCGTGGGTGTGGCCGGCCAGGCTCAGGTCGATGCCAAGCTCGGCGGCGCGGTCGAAGGTGTTGGGATTGTGGCTGAGAAGGATGTTGACGGCGCCGGGCAGCATGAGAGGCTCGACGCCTTGCAAATACCGGGTCACCATTCCATCGCCGGGCGGGCCAAAGCGCGTCCGTGTTTCGTAATCCACGCCGATTAAATTCAAGCGCTCGCCGGCGGATTCAAGCGTGACGTTTTCCCGGCGCAGCATCTTGGCCCCGTGCTCGGCGAAGAGGCGGGTGATGGAGTCCTCCACGCGTGCCCAGCGCTCATGATTGCCCATGCAACCGAAGATGCCAAACGGCGCCTTGAGTCCGGACAGGGCTTCCACCAAGGCGCGCTGCGGCGAGGCCTGCCAGTTGACGAAGTCGCCAGTCAGCGCCACCAAATCCGGCTTCAACTGATTGACCATGGCTACGCAGTTGCGGATGTCGGCAGCCGGCATGAAGGGGCCGACATGAATGTCGGAAAGCTGCGCAATGCGGAAGCCGTCAAAGGCCTTCGGCAAGCGCCGCAGTAGGATGCGTTGGTGCGTGGTCTCAATCTCCGTGCGCTCATAAAGCAGCCCATAGGCGCAGGCCGCGAAGGGCGTGGCGCTTACGGCCACGGCCGTCCGGGTAAGAAAGTGGCGGCGCGCAGGAGAGAGCAATCGCTCGCGCCCGGGGTTCGAGGGGGGGAGCAACTTCCGGTACACCCAAAAAACCGCCCGCACCAGGCGATCACCGAGGTAGAAGGCGGCCATCGCCGCGAACCCCAGCAAGGAAGCAAGCATCCACCAGCCAAAGGGCGCTTCGAGCAGCGCGGCTTCGAGCGTCAGGTGGGCGGGCTCGGGAGCGGTTCTTGGCCAAAATAGGTTGAAAGCCAGCAGGGCCACGTAGATACCTAGCCCCAACCAGCCGAACCAGCGCCGCGCGGACGGGCGGCGAAGGAACTTTCTACCCACCGCGCGCACCTGCCATAACCAGAAAATCTGGCTGGGAATGAACAACACAAAGACCAATGTCGTCAGCACGTGTCTAAATACCATTTCACCAAGCCCTACCGGAAAATGATCCAACCCCATTATACGATGCCTCGCGCCGTCTGTCTGCTGCCTGCGCTTCTATTTCAGGGTTCCGTCAAAGTCGATTGGGTTGAAAGGGACCCCTCACC